>NZ_RZSW01000310.1:0-7250 GCF_003997375.1 Mesorhizobium sp. M5C.F.Ca.IN.020.29.1.1
ATGGTGGATCGCATCGTGCCGGCGACCACCGATGCCGACCGGGCACGGATATCAGGCCAACTCGGCATCGAGGACGCCTGGCCTGTGATGACCGAGCCGTTCTGCCAATGGGTGGTCGAAGATGATTTCCCGGCGGGCAGGCCGGACTGGGAAAAGTTCGGCGTTACCATGGTCGGTGATGTCGGGCCGTTCGAGGACATGAAGTTGCGCCTGCTCAACGGCTCGCATTCGGCCATCGCCTATCTCGGCCTGCTCAGCGGCTACGAGACGGTCGACCGCGCCTTCGCCGATCCGGCGATCCGGCAATTCGTCGACGGATTGTGGGCCGAAGCCATCACAACGCTACCGAAAGACGCCGGGCTCGACACGGCCGACTACACGGCCCAGCTTGCCAAGCGCTATTCGAACACCGCGCTCGCCCATCGGACGGCGCAGATCGCCAATGACGGCAGCCAGAAACTGCCGCAGCGCATCGTTGCCGCGGCAATGGAGCGGATGAGTGCCGGTGCGCCGCCCGCGCATCTGATGCTGGTGGTAGCAGCCTGGATCGCTGCTTGCGAGGCGCGCGGCGAAGCCTTGCCGGAAAGCCATTTCACCGACCCGCTCGACTTGGCCCTGGCTGCACTCGACACTCGGCATCTGTCGGCGGGCGAAACGGTGGCGGCGGTGTTCGACCTGGCCGGCTTCGCCAAGGGCGGTGCTGAGCGCCTGACGCTGATCGACCTCGCGGGCGCCCATCTCGAACGGTTGCGCCAGGGCGGCGTGGCTGCCGCTTTCACAGCGCTGGGCATACAGGGTGCGAAAACATGAGGCAGAACCGCGCGCCGTCGTGCGTGCGGTGGAGGCGGCGACGACTTGAATCTATTTGCCTGTCAGACCGTGACGAGTAGTCGACACCTCTGGAGTTCCAAAACAGGCGAACGCCCTTGCCGACCAAATTCTCATACGGAATAGTGCCCATATCAAAACGGCTATCGGCGGAACTGTCGCGATTGTCGCCAAGCATGAAGTAGCGGCCGGCCGGAACGACAACAGGCTGGGTGTTGTCGCCCGTCGATCCGTCGATCACGTCGAGGACCGAGTAGGAGACGCCGTTCTGCAATGTTTCGCGCTGCACTTTGGCCGACCGGATTTCATCGGAGGAGTAAGAACCGGTCTCTTCAAGCTTCACCGCATGGTCGTTGATGTGAAGGACGCCGTCGATCATCTGGATCTTGTCGCCAGGAAGGCCGACAATGCGCTTGATGTAGTCGGTGCTGGGATCAGACGGCCGCCTGAAGACTGCGATATCGCCTAGCGCCGGCGCCGTGTCGAACGTCCGCCCTGCGATCGGCAGCAAGCCAAAGGGGACGCTGTGGCGGCTGTAGCCGTAAGCAAATTTGGACGCGAACAGATAGTCGCCGACCTCAAGCGTTGGCACCATGCTGCTGGCCGGTATTGAGAATGGCTGAAACAGGAACGACCGGATCGCAAACGCAGCAGAGACGAGGCCAGAAAGGCCAGCACCAGAACCGAAAGCCCATGCGCGTACCACTTGTCCGGCTTGAATCGATGCGCAAAGGGAACAACGAGCACCACCGAAGATATCGCTATGCCGATACTTGAAAGACTGGCCAATCCGGAAAGATCGATGCCCGGCAAAACCTGGAACCCGATGTAGCAAAGGGCGATGCTTGCGGCACTGATCGCGACCAGACTTATGACCGCCAGCTTGCCGCTGCCGATCCAAAGAAATCCGCCGAACGGGCCGCCAAAGGCCGACACCAGGGCCGCCGACCATCTGGATCTCGACCTTGTGTCTTCAGTCACCGGCTACCGCCCCCACGGCAAGCAAAGTCGGACTGTCCCTCAAACAAAAAAGCGAGGCAAGCCTCGCTTTGCAGTTGCCGGACTGATCTTCGCTTCAAGCAGGCAGGATGGCGCCTTCGAGTGTGGTGAGCTGGCTAAGAAACTGCTCGGCCTTGCTGCGCGTCTGGTCGTCCTTGGCGTCGGCGACGTCTTCCCTGGCTTCCTGGATACGGCGGGTCAGGTCGGCGCGATCGATGTCGCCGACGGCTACTGCCGATTCGGCGAGCAGCGTGCAGCCGGCCGGAACGATGTCGGCAAAGCCGCCGAACACGACGTAGCGTTCTTCCTTGCCTGCCGCGGTCTTCACCGTGACGACGCCCGGCTTGATCGTGGTCATGACCGGCGCGTGATGGGCCATGACGGTCATTTCGCCTTCGGCGCCCGGAATGACGACGGACTCGACCTGCTCGGAAACCAGCAGGCGCTCCGGCGAGACCAGTTCGAATTGGAAAGCTTCAGCCATGATTAATTCAGCGAATGGTGAATGGTGAATGGTGAATGGTCCGAAAGACCTTCACTCAGCCCCGATTTCCAGTCCGCTACTCCCCATTCACAATTCACTACTGACCATTCACCAATTACGCCGCTTCGGCCGCCAGGCGCTGTGCCTTCTCGACGGCTTCTTCGATGCCGCCGACCATGTAGAAGGCGGCTTCCGGCAGGTGGTCATAGTCGCCGTTGCAGAGGCCCTTGAAGCCCTTGATGGTGTCGGCGAGGTCGACCAGCTTGCCCGGCGCGCCGGTGAACACTTCGGCGACGAAGAAGGGCTGCGACAGGAAGCGCTCGATCTTGCGGGCGCGGGCCACCGTCTGCTTGTCCTCTTCGGACAGCTCGTCCATGCCCAGGATGGCGATGATGTCCTGCAGCGACTTGTAGCGCTGCAGGATCGACTGCACCTGGCGCGCGACCTGGTAGTGCTCTTCGCCGACGACCATCGGGTCGAGCATGCGCGACGTCGAATCGAGCGGATCGACGGCCGGATAGATGCCCTTTTCCGAAATCGCGCGGTTGAGCACGGTCGTCGCGTCCAGGTGGGCGAACGAAGTCGCCGGCGCGGGGTCGGTCAGATCGTCGGCCGGCACGTAGATCGCCTGCACCGAGGTGATCGAGCCCTTGGTCGTCGTCGTGATGCGCTCCTGCAGCGCACCCATGTCGGTGGCCAGCGTCGGCTGGTAGCCCACGGCCGAAGGAATACGGCCGAGCAGCGCCGACACTTCGGAGCCAGCCTGCGTGAAGCGGAAGATGTTGTCGACGAAGAACAGCACGTCCTGGCCCTGGTCGCGGAAATATTCGGCAACCGTCAGGCCGGTCAGGCCGACGCGGGCGCGCGCACCCGGCGGCTCGTTCATCTGGCCGTAGACCAGCGCCGCCTTGGAGCCTTCGCCGCCGCCCTTCTTGTTGACGCCGGACTCGATGAACTCATGATAGAGGTCGTTGCCCTCGCGGGTGCGCTCACCGACGCCGGCGAACACCGAGAAACCGCCATGCGCCTTGGCGACGTTGTTGATCAGTTCCTGGATCAGCACCGTCTTGCCGACGCCGGCGCCGCCGAACAGGCCGATCTTGCCGCCGCGGGCATAGGGCGCAAGCAGATCGAGAACCTTGATGCCGGTGACCAGGATCTGCGCTTCCGTCGACTGCTCGACATAGGTCGGAGCCGGCTGGTGGATGGAGCGCATCTCGATGCCGTCGACCGGGCCTGCCTCGTCGACCGGCTCGCCGATGACGTTGATGATGCGGCCGAGCATGCCGGGGCCGACCGGCACGGTTATCGGTGCGCCGGTGTCATAGACGTCCTGGCCGCGAACCAGACCTTCGGTCGAGTCCATGGCGATGCAGCGCACGGTGTTTTCGCCGAGATGCTGAGCCACCTCGAGCACGAGGCGATTGCCGACATTGGACGTTTCCAGCGCGTTCAGGATCGCCGGCAGATGGTCGCCGAACTGCACGTCGACAACGGCACCGATGACCTGGCGAACCTTGCCGGCCAAGCCAGTCTTGTTGATGGCAACGGTCGGCGCCTTCGCCGCGGCAGCCTTGGCGGGCGCGGCCGCTTTCTTGGCCGGAGCGGCCTTCGCTGCCGCTGCCGGAGCCTTTGCCGGTGCTGCCGCCGTCGCGGCAGCCTTCGGGGCCGCCTTCTGGGGGGTCGCTGCTTTCGCCATCGTCTTTACCCTTTTCGTCTCTTTGTTTCTCACGCAATCCGCCTGAAGGTCGCTGACCTTCATCGGAGCGCGCCTAGAGCGCCTCGGCGCCCGAAATGATTTCGATCAATTCCTTGGTGATCTGCGCCTGCCGCTGGCGGTTGTAGGTGATCGACAATTTGTTGATCATGTCGCCGGCGTTGCGCGTCGCATTGTCCATGGCGCTCATCTTGGCGCCCATCTCGCCGGCCGCGTTTTCGAGCAGCGCACGGAAAACCTGTACGGAAATGTTGCGCGGAATGAGGTCGGAGAGGATTTCGCCCGGCTCCGGCTCGTATTCATAGACGGCATTGCCGCCGCCGGCCACCTCGGCGGGGGCGGAAGCCACGCCTGCCGGAATGATCTGCTGCGTCGTTGGAACCTGGCTGATAACCGACTTGAACTGAGAATAGAACAGCGTGCAGATGTCGAAGCCGCCCTCGTTGAAGAGCTGGATGACTTTTTTGGCAATGGCATCGGCGTTGATGAAGCCGAGCGTCTTCACTTCGCGCAGGTCGACGCGTTCGAGGATCAGCGCCGCGTAGTCGCGGCGCAGGATGTCGAACCCCTTCTTGCCGACGCAGATGATCTTGACCTGCTTGCCGTCGGCCAGAAGCTTGCGGATGTGGTCGCGGGCAAGGCGTGCGATCTGCGAATTGAAGCCGCCGCACAGACCACGCTCAGCGGTGCAGACGACGAGCAGATGCACGTCGTCCTTGCCGGTGCCGGTCATCAGCGCCGGGGCCTCGCCACCGCCGCCGATCGCCTGGGTGATGTTGGCCAGCACAGCGCCCATGCGCTCCGAATAGGGGCGCGCCGCTTCCGCCGCTTCCTGCGCGCGACGCAGCTTCGCCGCGGCGACCATCTGCATCGCCTTGGTGATCTTCTGCGTCGCCTTGACCGAGGCGATACGGTTACGAAGGTCTTTTAGTGAAGGCATGCTTCAAACCTGATCCCGTCCGTCCGGCTTCGTTCAAGCAAAGGTCTTGGCAAAAGTGTCGATCTCCGCCTTCAGCTTGGCACGCAGATCGTCCGACAGCGCCTTCTCCTTGCGGATGCCGTCGAGCACCTCTTTGCCGGCCGAGCGCATGTGGCTGAGCAAGCCATGCTCGAATTTGCTGACCTGGTCGATTGCCAGCTTGTCGAGATAGCCGTTGACGCCGGCGAAGATCACCGCGACCTGCTCCTCGACCTTGAGCGGCGAGAATTGCGGCTGCTTCAGGAGTTCGGTCAGGCGCGCACCGCGATTGAGCAGGCGCTGCGTGGCGGCGTCGAGGTCGGAGCCGAACTGGGCGAAGGCCGCCATTTCGCGATATTGCGCGAGCTCGCCCTTGATCGAGCCGGCGACCTGCTTCATCGCCTTGATCTGCGCCGAGGAGCCGACGCGCGACACCGACAGGCCGACATTGACCGCCGGGCGGACGCCCTGGAAGAACAGATTGGTTTCCAGGAAGATCTGGCCGTCGGTGATCGAGATGACGTTGGTCGGGATGTAGGCCGACACGTCGTTGGCCTGGGTCTCGATGATCGGCAGCGCCGTCAGCGAACCGCCGCCATTGTCGTCATTGAGCTTGGCGGCCCGCTCCAGCAGGCGCGAATGCAGGTAGAAGACGTCGCCCGGATAGGCTTCGCGGCCGGGCGGGCGGCGCAGCAGCAGCGACATCTGGCGGTAGGCGACGGCCTGCTTCGACAGGTCGTCGTAGCTGATCAGCGCATGCATGCCGTTGTCGCGGAAATATTCGCCCATGGTGCAGGCGGTGAACGGCGCCAGGAACTGCATCGGCGCCGGATCGGAAGCGGTGGCGGCGATGATGATCGAATAGTCGAGCGCGCCGCGCTCTTCGAGAACTTTCACGAACTGCGCGACGGTCGAGCGCTTCTGGCCGACGGCGACGTAGACGCAGTAGAGCTTTTCCTTCTCCGGCCCGTGTTCGTGCACCGATTTCTGGTTGAGCATCGTGTCGAGGATGATCGCGGTCTTGCCGGTCTGGCGGTCGCCGATGACCAGCTCGCGCTGGCCGCGGCCGACCGGGATCAGCGCGTCGATGGCCTTGAGGCCGGTCGACATCGGCTCGTTCACCGATTTGCGCGGAATGATGCCGGGCGCCTTGACGTCGACGCGCTTGCGCTCGGTCGCCTGGATCGGGCCCTTGCCGTCGATCGGGTTGCCGAGCGCGTCGACGACACGGCCGAGCAGGCCCATGCCGACAGGCGTGTCGACGATAGCGCCGGTGCGCTTGACGATGTCGCCTTCCTTGATGTCGCGGTCGGCGCCGAAGATGACGACGCCGACATTGTCAGCTTCGAGGTTGAGCGCCATGCCGCGGATGCCGCCGGGGAACTCGACCATCTCGCCGGCCTGGACATTGTCGAGGCCATAGACGCGGGCGATGCCGTCACCGACGGACAGAACCTGGCCGACTTCGGAGACCTCGGCCTCCTTGCCGAAATTCTTGATCTGGTCTTTCAGAATTGCGGAAATTTCCGCGGCGCGGATGTCCATCAGCCGACCTCTTTCAGTGCAAGCTTGAGCGAATTGAGTTTGGTTTTAAGCGACGTATCGATCTGGCGCGAGCCAATCTTGACCACCAGCCCACCGAGCAGCGACGGATCGACGGTCACGGTGATCGCGACATCCTTGCCGGCAACGCTTTTCAGCGCCGCCTTCAGCTCGGTTTGCTGGGCGTCGGTCAGCGCATGCGCCGAGGTAACTTCAGCGGCGGTCTCGCCACGGTGCTCGGCGGCGACCTGGTGGAATGCCTTGATCATGCCGGGGATGGCGAACAGACGGCGGTTCTGGGCGACGACGCGCAGGAAATTGCCGGTGAGGCCGGTGATCCCTGCCTTGTCGGCGATCGCCGCAATGGCCTTGGCCTGGTCCTCGCTGGAGAACACCGGGCTGTTGATCAGACGGGCAAGTTCCGCACTGCCTTCGAGCATTGCCGCGAAACTGTTGAGGTCGGCCTCGACCTGGGCCACCGAATTCGCCTGGAGCGCGAGCTCGAACAGCGAACCCGCATAGCGCTCTGCGACACCTGAGATTGGCGATGACGATTGGGCCACGGACCGTCTTTTCTCTTGTCTGACAGGCCGCAGATTGTTGGCGCGAGCGAAAACTCTAGCTAAATCTTTGACCTTACTGCATTTTTCCAAGCACGGAGGCGCGGCTTCCGCTATCCCCGGCCGAAAGTCGATTGCCGTCTAGCACAGGCATTTTAAGAC
>NZ_RZSW01000311.1:0-7198 GCF_003997375.1 Mesorhizobium sp. M5C.F.Ca.IN.020.29.1.1
ACGTAACCGATCATGCCGGCGCTCTCGGCGCCGAGCACGTCCAGCGGAAACGCTCCGCCGCCCGGGTTGGCGGCGGCCTGCAGTGCGAGCAGACCAACCTGCGGGCCGTTGCCATGCGTGATCACGACCGAATGCCCTTCGCCAACAAGAGCCGCCAGTTCGGATGCGGCGCGCTTGATGTTGCTGCGCTGGTTCCCGGCCGTCATCGGTTCCCCACGGCGCAGCAGTGCGTTTCCGCCGAGCGCAACGATAATAAGCATTTCAATTGCCGATCGTGGCGACGAGCAGGGCCTTGATCGTATGCAAGCGGTTTTCGGCCTGGTCGAAGACGATCGAGGCATCCGACTCGAACACCTCGTCTGTGACCTCCATGCAGTCGATGCCATATTCCTTTCCGATGAAGGCGCCGATCTCGGTGTCGGTGTCATGGAACGCCGGCAGGCAATGCATGAATTTGACGTGCGGGTTGCCGGCGCCAGCCATCACTTCGCGGGTTACCCGGTAGGGCGTCAAAAGACGAATGCGCTCGGCCCAGCCGGATTTGTCCTCGCCCATCGACATCCAGACGTCGGTATAGACAAAGTCGGCGTCCTGGACGCAGCCCTTCACATCTTCGTCCAGCCTGAAGCGGCCGCCACTGTGTTCCGCCAGTTGCCTGACATGGGCGCAGAATCCCTCATCCGGCCAGAGCTCCCTGGGCGAGGCGATGCGCATGTCGATGCCGACCTTGGCAGCTCCCAGCGCGAGCGACAGCGCGACATTGTCGCGACCCTCGCCAACAAAGGTCACCGTCACGTCCGAAAGATGCTTGTGCGTGAATTCGCGCATGGTCATCAAATCGGCGAGGATCTGCGTCGGATGCGCCTCGTCGGTGAGACCGTTATAGACGGGCACGCCGGCATGCGCGGCAAGCAATTCGGCCTGGTGCTGGCCAAAGCCGCGATATTCTATCGCGTCGTACATCCGCCCGAGTACGCGGGCGGTGTCCTTCATCGATTCCTTGTGGCCGATGTGGCTGCCGCTGGGACCGAAATAGGTGACATGGGCACCTTGGTCATAGGCTGCCACTTCGAAGCCCGTGCGTGTGCGCGTTGAATCCTTTTCGAAAATCAGCGCGATGTTTTTCCGAGTGAGACGCGGTGTCTCGTGCCCGGCAAGCTTGGCGGCTTTGAGATCGGCCGCCAGCCTCAGAAGAAAACGGATCTCGTCAGCCGTGAGATCGTCCAGGGTCAGAACGGAGCGGCCGTGAAGATTGATCGACATGGAGAGTTCCTTTCGGGTCAAATCGGGTCGCGGGCAATGGGACAGGTCATGCAATGCCCGCCGCCGCGACCGCGACTGAGCTCGGCGCCCTCGACGGTGATGACTTCAATCCCGGCGCGGCGCAGAAGCGTATTGGTGTAGACGTTGCGGTCGTAGCCGATGACCACGCCGGGCTCGAGAGCAACGACGTTGTTGCCATCATCCCATTGCTCGCGCTCGGCCTCATAACGGTCGCCACCGGTGGCGATGATCCGCAGCGATTTCAATCCAAGGGCTTGGGCAACAACCTCTGTGAACGGTTTTGTCTCGTCCGTGACCTCGACCGTTGCCGCTCCGTCGCCCGGCCGCAGCGAGAAGGTGCGCAGCCGCTCGACCACCGGCGGGTACATCGTGACCAGATCGCGGTCGCAGAAGGTGAAGACGGTGTCGAGATGCATGAAGCTGCGGTCCCGCGGCATCAGCGCGGCGATCACGCGCGTCGCTTCGCCAGCAGCGAACAGGCTGCGTGCGAGGCCGCCCACGGCTTGTGGCGTGGTCCGCTCTCCCATGCCGACGAGAACCGTTCCATCGCCGATGGGCATGACGTCTCCGCCTTCCAGGCTGATGCCGGTTCCCGGATCAGGTGAAACGAAGGGGATGCCGCTGTCGCGAAAGCGGGGGTGGAAGCGGTAGACGGCTTCGACATTGGCCGCTTCTGGCCGCCTCGCGGGCCAGTACATGGCATTGACCGAGACCGAGCCATAAATCCAGCAGGAACTGTCGCGGGTGAAAAGCTGGTTCGGCAGCGGTGGAAGCACGAAGTCCTGAGGCGCGAGTGTCCTTCCGGTCAATCCGCTTGGTTCGAAAGGCAGCTCTGCGCGAGCGATGCCGCCGACGAGGTAGGACGCCAGCTGCGGTGAGGGCATCTCGTTGAGCCACCCCCGCATCTCGTCAACCATGTCGAGCCCGACGACGCCGGGATGGATCCGGCGATCCAAAAGCCAGTCGCGGGCCTTGGTCAGACTCATGGTGTCGGCCAGGAGTTCCCCGAACGAGTGCACCACAACGCCGCGTTCGCGCAGTGCGTCGACGAAGACATCATGCTCCTGCCGTGCCTTCTTGACCCACAGGACATCGTCAAAAAGCAACGCCTTGCAATTTTCCGGCGTCAGCCTTTGCAGGCTGAGATCGGGGCGGTGCACCAGCACCTCGCGCAGCCGGCCAACTTCAGAAAAGGCGCCAAGCTTGGTCGTGGTGATAGGAGCGTTCATAGCGGGCTGATGCTCCCGTTCCAGATGAGGTAGGCGGCAGCGATACCGGCGAGGGCAAGCGCTGCGGCGAGTGCTGCTTCGGCAGGATGGAAGATGCGCTGGTTGGTTTCGCGGCGGGCCCAAATGTAGAAGAGGATGCCGGGCGCATAGAGGATCGCGCACATGAACAGGTAGGCGGGTCCAGCCGCGTAGACGAGCCACAGCCCGTAGACCGTCGCCAGCAGTCCGGCGAAAAGCGGACCGGCGCGCTGCTCGCTGTTCCCATAGCTCTCCCCGGTCAGCGCGAGCTTGGCCGCGTAGGCTCCCGAAAAGATGTAAGGCACAAGGATGGCTGCGGATGCGATGTAGAACAGCGCCTGATAGGTGCTTTGCGCAAAGAGCGTGATCACCAGGAACGCCTGGACCAACAGGTTGGTGATCAAGAGCGAGGTCGACGGCACACCACGCTCGCTCTCCCGGCCGAAGAATTTCGGCATCGTTCCGTCCTTGGCGGCGACATGCGGAATTTCCGCGGCAAGCAGCGTCCAGCTCAGGAAGGCGCCGACCACCGACACGACAAGCGCGATGTTGATAAGGATGGCGCCCCAGGGCCCGACAACCGCCTCCAGCACGCCAGCCATAGAGGGGTTCTTCAGCGCGGCGAGCTCAGGCTGGCTCAAAATGCCGAGCGACAGCAAGGAGACCAGGGCATAGAGCGCGAGGCAGGTGAAGAAGCCCAGAAGGGTCGCCATAGCTATGTCCTTGCGGCGTTCGGCCCGGCCGGAGAATACGCTGGCGCCTTCGATGCCGATGAACACCCACAGGGTCACCAGCATTGTGCTTTTCACTTGTGCGGTAATCGAGCCGAGACTGGCGTTGCCAAACCCGGTGAAGTCGAGCGACCAAACTTCCAGCTTGAACGCGACTCCGACGACTCCCACGAACAGAACAATCGGAGCGATCTTTGCCACCGTGACAATGACGTTCACGATCGCTGCCTGCCGGATGCCGGCGAGAACCAGGGCGTGGATCAGCCACAGCAGGATCGATGCACCGAGCACAGCCTGCCAGGTATTTCCGTCACCGAAGGCCGGAAAGAAATAGGAAAGCGCGCTGAAAACGATCACCGCGTAGGAAACATTACCGACCCAGGCGCTGATCCAGTAGCCCCAGGCGCTGTTGAAGCCAATGAAGGGGCCGAAGCCAGCCTTGGCATAGGCATAGGGGCCGGCGTCGAGTTCGGGCTTGCGGGTTGCGAGCGACTGATAGACGAAGACCAACGCCAGCATGCCGATCGCGGTGATGGCCCAGCCAATCAGGACGGCAAGAGGACCGGCGCCGGCCGCCATATTCTGCGGTAGGCTGAACACGCCAGAGCCGACCATCGAACCGATCACCAGTGCGGTGAGCGAACCCACTCGGAGCTTTGTCGCTGCTGCGGTCGTCACCTTTCGGATAGGGATGTTGATTCCAGCGGTAGTCATGATGCTCTCCCGTAGCATGGCGTTGATGGGAGGCAATAAACAGAGAAGGAGGGGCGGCCGCTTTGATGCCGGTCAAAAGAGAATTTGTCCTCGCTGCATCCGAACTATTGGATTTCGCAAAGGTCCCGAGAGGTCTGGAATGTTGTGTTCATGCGTGTCGTCAGAAGACGGTCCGGCCCACGCTGGCTCCTGGCCCCAGAACGTCTAGGCGATGCGTTGCCTCGGATAATCACGGTTCACGTTTCGAGCAATCAAGCACATGGCCTTGGAGTTTTGATCTCCATCAACGCGCCACCCGCCACATCTCTGCATTTTTAACATCTTCAACAGAGTGGGTGCGACCCGCTCGGAACAGAGGTGCAAGTATGAACGACAATACTTTGCGACAGAACGTCATCTTTGAGCTGGAGTTCCAGCCCAGCATCGACGCGGCCAATATCGGCGTCGCTGTCGATAACGGGGTAGTCACACTGACCGGCCATGTCTCGACCTATGCACAGAAGGCCACGGCGGAAAAAGCGGTCCTTTGCGTCAAGGGCGTAAAAGGTGTCGCCCAAGAGATCGAAGTGCGGCCTTTCGGCAGCAATGTCACGGCAGACGATGAGATCGCCAAGCGGGCTCTGCACACGATCAGCTGGAACACGGTGGTCCCCGACGGAGCGGTGCAGGTCAAAGTCCAGAATGGCTGGGTGACCCTCACCGGCAAGGTGGAATGGCAGTATCAGAAAGCCGCCGCTGCCGCTGCCATTCGGTATTTGGCGGGCGTGCTCGGCGTCTACAACCAAATCGAGGTGAAGCCGCAAGCATCAGTGGGTGATGTGAAAAAGCGCATCGAAGATGCACTGAAACGCAACGCCGAAGTCGAGGCGAAGGCAATAAATGTCAAAGTGTCCGATGGCCGGGTTACGCTAGAAGGCAAGGTCAACAGTTGGGCCGAGCGTCGCACAACGGAACGGGCCGCCTGGGCCGTACCCGGCGTGCACATGGTCGAAGACCTCATTACAATCGCCTGATACGTAGCAGCGTCAAAAGGAAGTGGATCGTCATCCGCTTCCTTTTGTTTTTGCGGAATGCATAGGAGGTGTCATGAAAGCCATGGTGCTTGAAAGCATCGGCACTCCCTTGAAGCTGATCGACAGACCCGATCCTATTCCTGGGGTGGGCGAAATCAGGTTGAAAGTCGAGGCATGCGCAATCTGTCGGACCGATCTGCATGTCGTTGATGGTGATCTCCCTCATCCAAACCTGCCGGTCATTCCAGGTCATGAAATTGTCGGCGTCATTGATTCTGTTGGTGAGGGGGTCGCGAGCTCCCGACTTGGGCGGAGAGTCGGCGTGCCTTGGCTCGGGCATACGTGTGGCCACTGCCCCTATTGCGCCGCAGGGAGTGAAAATCTCTGCGACCAGCCACTGTTCACCGGCTATACACGCGATGGCGGTTTCGCCAGCCATGTCATCGCCGACGAGCATTTCGCCTTCGACCTGGATGCCGATGCAGATGCGGTGTCGTTGGCGCCGCTGCTTTGCGCCGGTCTTATCGGTTGGCGGTGCCTGAACAAAGCCGGCGAAGGCAAGCTGCTCGCGATCTATGGCTTCGGCGCTGCCGCGCACATCATCGCCCAGATCGCTATCTGGCAGGATCGTGAGGTCTTCGCTTTCACGCGGCCTGGCGACGAGGACGCACAGGCATTTGCGCGCTCGCTCGGCGCCACCTGGGCCGGCGGTTCGGATGAACATCCGCCCAAGCAGCTCGATGCCGCGATTATCTTCGCTCCTGTTGGTGCTTTGGTGCCAAACGCGCTGCGAGCCGTGCGGAAGGGCGGCCGGGTCGTGTGCGGCGGTATTCACATGAGTGACATTCCAGCGATGCCGTATCGATTGCTCTGGGAAGAGCGTGAATTGGTGTCAGTCGCAAACCTGACTCGCCACGATGCAGAAGAGTTCTTTCCCGTTGCCAGGAGTGCGCAGGTTCGCACGCATACAAAGGTCTATCCGCTTGAACAGGCAAACCAGGCGTTAGACGATCTGCGTGCCGGCAGATTGAGTGGTGCCGCCGTCCTGGTGCCGTGATCTACTCCAACCGGACTATCTGGCCCGCGCACCAAGCCTGCGCATTTGTCCGAGCCATTTCGCGCGCGTCGCGTCGCTTGCGCCCGCGACCATGCCGAACAACGTCTCGCGTACCGGACTGATGCCGACAAAATGGAGTATGCTTCGCCGCATGCCAGCAATGCCGTGGCCGAGGAACCAGAGCTGGTAGAGAAGGGAAGGCATGCCCATTGTCACCACGAGCCGGGCGGAGCGGCCGCGAAGTAGCGTCTTGGTAAAGCCTCTACCCTTGTCCGGATAGGCGAAGGCCGTTCCCGGCCGCATGACCTGTTCCAGAAATGCCTTGAGCAAGGCCGGCATGGTCCCGAGCCAAAGTGGAAAGACAAAGACGATGTGCTCCGCCCAGACGATCGCCCCGGCGGCGTCCTTCAGGCTATCGGGTATCGCGCCGTGTTCGAACTCCTGCATCGTGCGCAGCATCGGAAAATTGAGCGCTGCCAGATCGATTTGTCGCACGACATGTCCCGCCTGTTTTGCGCCCTCGGCATAGGCTTGCGCCAGACCGCGGCAGAGGCGGTCCGGAGACGGGTCGGGATGGCCGACCACAACCAGGATGCGTCGCGACATGAGTTGCTCCCGGCGTTGTTTGGAACGCTAAGGCCGTTCGACCCGTGCCACCTGATAGGTGTGCATGGCGCCGTTACGTTCGATTGACACGTATTCGCCGGTCACGAAACGCTCGTCGCCGAGATGGAAGCCGATCTCGTCGTCGCGGTCGCCCTCGGCATAATCGAAATACCACTGTCCGCCCGGCTTGCGACGCAGCCGGCCGATCAGATCTTCTTCACCGGTGCGGAAGCGGCGAACGCGGCATGCGGCCTTATGCTCCTTCCACTCGTCCGGGTCGATCCGACCGTCACCGTTCAATGGAGCGAGCACGTCATAGCCCTCCTCGCGGTCACCTTCCGGATGGCCCTTTTCACGGGCAAGCAGCAGCCGGACATGGCGAAATTTCGGGGTAAGATCCTTCAGATTGGTCATGGCGAACTCCTTTGACGGAGTTTCATAGCGCCGCGACCAGACTTGGCCTTGATCCGCATCAAAGGGCTCGGACGTCCTGGCGCTGTCAGACGTTCAGTGGCAGCAACATCGCGCCATAGCCGGCCACTGCGG
>NZ_RZSW01000312.1:0-7190 GCF_003997375.1 Mesorhizobium sp. M5C.F.Ca.IN.020.29.1.1
TTCATGGGTTATGTGCTGCCCTGGGGGCAGATGTCGTTCTGGGGCGCGACCGTCATCACCGGCTTCTTCAGCGCCATCCCGCTGGTCGGCGACTGGATCCAGCAGCTTTTGCTCGGCGGCTACGCCGTCGACAACCCGACGCTGAACCGCTTCTTTTCACTGCACTATCTGCTGCCGTTCATGATCGCCGGCGTCGTCGTGCTGCATATATGGGCGCTGCATGTGGTCGGCCAGTCGAACCCGACCGGCATCGAGGTCAAGTCGAAAACCGATACCGTCGCCTTCACCCCCTACGCGACCATCAAGGACGCGTTTGGGATGCTCGTGTTCCTGTTCATCTTCGCCTACTTCGTCTTCTATCTGCCGAATTTTCTCGGCCATCCCGACAATTACGTCGTCGCCGACCCGCTGAAGACGCCTGCCCATATCGTGCCGGAATGGTACTTCCTGCCGTTCTACGCGATCCTGCGCGCCATTACCTTCAATATCGGGCCGATCAACTCCAAGCTTGGCGGCGTGCTCGCGATGTTCGGCTCCATCGCCATGCTGTTCCTGGTGCCGTGGCTCGACACCTCGAAGGTGCGCTCGGCGGTCTACCGGCCCTGGTACAAGCTGTTCTTCTGGCTATTCGTGATCGATGCCGTCCTGCTCGGCTGGCTGGGTTCGCAGCCGGCTGAAGGCAGCTATGTCTTCATGGCGCAGATGGCGACATTGTTCTATTTCGCCTTCTTCCTGGTCGCGCTGCCGGTGCTTGGCCTGATCGAGACTCCGCGGCGGTTGCCGAATTCGATCACCGAGGCGGTGCTCGAGAAGAACAAGCATGGCGGTGGCGGGCATCCGGCTCGTGCGACAGCCGCACCGGAAACCAAGGGCTGAGCATGACCCCGAACAGTGGAGACCGGTTTTCGGACAAGATGATGGTCGAGACGACGACAGCGCGGCAGAGAATCTCAAGGGGATTTGGTATGAAGAAGATTCTCACCTCGCTGGCGCTGCTCGGCCTTGTGTTGGCAGGCACTGCGACCGCGACCACAGGGGCGATCGCCCAGGAGGAGGCGCACAACGAAGCCGCGCCGACGCATTTCCCGATACACGAGCCCAAGGAGATGGACTGGAGCTTCGCCGGGCCGTTCGGCACCTACGACAAGGCGCAGTTGCAGCGCGGGCTCAAGGTCTACAAGGAAGTCTGCGCGGCCTGCCATTCGATGAAGTTGGTGGCGTTCCGCACGCTGGAAGACCTTGGCTATTCGGAAGCGCAGGTCAAGGCGCTGGCGGCCGAATACACGATCAATGATGGCCCCAACGATGCCGGCGACATGTTCGATCGTCCCGGCATACCGTCCGACTATTTCCCGGCGCCGTTCCCCAACGATCAGGCAGCAGCGGCCGCCAATGGCGGGGCTGCCCCGCCCGACATGTCGCTGCTGGCCAAGGCGCGCGGCGTCGAGCGCGGCTTTCCGCGTTTCGTGTTCGACATCTTCACGCAATACGCCCAGGGCGGTCCCGACTATATCCACTCGCTGCTGACCGGCTATGACGAGCAGCCGCCGGCGGGCATGGAGATACCGGAAGGCACGCACTACAATCCGTACTTCATAGCCGGCGTGTCGCTGAAGATGCCCAACCCGCTCTCCGACGATCAGGTGACCTATGACGACGGCGCGCCGCAGACAGTCGACCAGTATTCCCGCGACGTGTCGGCCTTCCTGATGTGGGCGGCCGAGCCGCATCTGGAAGCCCGCAAGAAAACCGGCTTTCGCGTGCTGGTCTTCCTGTTGCTGTTCGGCGCGCTGGTCTATCTGACCAAGCGCAAGGTGTGGGCCGGCGTGGCGCACTGAGCTACGCCACCAGATCGAAAGGGCGTCGAAAGGCGCCCTTTCGCATTTCCGAACACTGCTTCCGAAGACCGCCGGCCCAGTCCTTTGCCGGACAATTTTCTTCCAGCCGCCATATCGCGGTAGCCGTCTCTGGCCGCGCCGGGTTACGATCGGCCGGAGTTCCTTTTCACGTCTTCAAGTCGAATCGGACGAATGCCCGGAGAGCCGCCCCATGAAACCTTCGCTCGAAGACACGCTGCTTGCCGCGATCCGCACCATTCCGGACTATCCCAAGCCGGGCATCCTGTTTCGCGACATCACCACGCTGCTAAGCAATGCGCGCGCCTTCCGCCGCGCCATCGACGAGCTGGTGCATCCCTATGCCGGCCAGAAAGTCGACAAGATCGCCGGCATCGAGGCGCGCGGCTTCATCCTTGGCGGCGCCGTCGCCCATCAGCTATCGGCCGGCTTCGTGCCGATCCGCAAGAAGGGCAAGCTGCCTTACGAGACGGTGCGCGTCGCCTACAGCCTCGAATACGGGCTGGACGAGATGGAGATGCACAGGGATGGCGTGTCTCCGGGTGAGAAGGTCATCCTCGTCGACGACCTGATCGCCACCGGCGGCACGGCGGCGGCGGCGGTCCAGCTGTTGCGGCAGATCGGCGCCGACATCCTCGCCGCCTGCTTCGTCATCGACCTGCCGGACCTCGGCGGCCGCGAGAAGCTCGAAGCGCTCGGCGTGCCGGTCAGGACGCTGATCGGATTCGAAGGGCATTGATACGCTTTTTCCTTTTCCCTTTGTGTGAGAAGGTGGCGTCGCGAAGCGAGGTCGGATGGGGGTGTTGAACCGATCGCAGCGCTGAAGGCGTAAGCGCTTCCAATCATTGGATTTTTAGACGTATCATTTCTTCCAGCACCCCTCATCCGTCTTGGCGCTGCGCGCCAATCCACCTTCTCCCCAAGGGGAGAAGGAAAGCTCACCCCACCTTCACCAGCACGGCACTTTCGAATTCGATGACCTTGTCCCCGGTCGAATCGAAGGCCTCCGAGCGAAGCGTGAGCAGCCGCCACCCCGGCCGTGACATGATGGGGCGGTGGGCAAGCGCTGTGCGGGTGAAGGTCACGGTTTCTCCGGCATAGACGGGCTTCAGCCATTTGAGGTTCTTGAAACCGGGCGAGGGGCCGAATTCGGGTGCGGGTCCTGCGCCGACCCAGCGGGCGCCCCCGGCCTCCACGCCGGCCTCGAGGTTCAATTTCATCCAGGTTGCAGCTGTGTGCCAGCCCGACGCGCACAGGCCGCCGAATACGCTCTTCTTCGCCGCCTCTTCGTCGAGGTGGAATATCTGCGGATCGTATTTCCTGGCGAACGCCTTGATCGCCTCGGGTTCGAATGTATGCGACCCAAGCGTGACGGTGACGCCGATGCAGAAGAACTCGTCGAGGCTCACGCGCTGGCCCCTCGCGTCAGGAACATGACGGTGTTCTCGAGTTCGAAGACGCCTTCGCCACGCTGGTTGAAAAGCTCGCTGCGCAGGGTGACGAGGCCGAGCTGGGGCTTGGACCTGGACAGGCGCTTGGCAAGGACGGTGGTGTTGCCGCGCAAGATGTCGCCGGCCAGCACCGGCTTCTTCCACCGGACCTGGTCGACGCCGGGGGCGCCTTGCGAGGTCGAGTCCAGCAGGAAGGCGTCGCACAGCATGCGCATGAACATCGCGCAAGTATGCCAGCCGGAGGCCGACAGCCCGCCAAGGATGCTGGCCTTGCCCGCCGCCTCGTCGAGATGCATCGGCTGCGCATCGAACTCTTGCGCGAATTCGATGATCTCGGCCGCACTCACCAGCTTCGTCCCGAGGTCAAGCGAGGCGCCCTCGACGAAATCCTCATAGGCCCAGGTCTTTCCGGTCATGGTCTGGAATCCGGTTCAAGTTTGTACGATCGCCACGGATCGGGGTTCCCGGATGCAGGCAGGGCGCAATTTGGTCAAGTAATTTCTGGTGCGCCAGGCCATCGCGCCCAAGGGAATAGAAGCTACAACCAGCCGCGGCGGCGGAAATACCAGAAAGGCAGGATCGCCGACACGATCATCAAGCCGATGGCGAAGGGATAGCCGAGCTGCCATTTGAGCTCGGGCATGATGTCGAAATTCATGCCGTAGATCGAAGCGACCAGCGTCGGCGGCAGGAAGATGACTGCGGCGACGGAGAAGATCTTGATGATGGCGTTTTGCTCGATCGAGATCATGCCGAGCGTCGCGTCGAGCAGGAAGTTGATCTTCTGCGACAGGAAGGTGGCGTGGTCGGCGAGCGACAGCACATCGCGCGACAAGGTCTTGATGCGCGCGCGGATGTCCTTGCTCATCTTGGTCTGGGTCGAGGCGTGGGCGAGAAAACCGGCGAGCCGCTGCAGTGAAATCAGGCTGTCGCGGATCGAGGAGGCGATGTCCTCCTTGCGGCCGATCGCCTTGAGCAATTCCTGGAAGTCGCGGTTGCGCTTGGAAACCTTGGTCGAGCGTGCCTCGAAGATGTCGCGCGAGATCGTCTCGATGTCGCGGCCGGCGCGCTCCAGAATGTCGGCGAGGCGGTCTACGATCGCCTCCAGCAGGCCGATCAGGATGGTGTCGCCGCTGGTGCAGCCGGTCGCCACCTTCTCGGCGCGCAGCGGAAACGTCTTGAAGGCCTTCGGTTCGTGATAGCGCACGGTGATCAGCCTGTTGCCGGCCAGCACGAAGGTGACCGGCGACATCAGGGGATCGTCGGCCTCGGTCTGGGCCGGCAGAATGGCGGTCATGAAATAGGCGCCGTCCTCGACGTAAAGGCGGCTGGAAATCTCGATCTCCTCCATCTCCTCGCGCGTCGGAATGGCAACACCGAGCCAGGCCTCGATGGCCGCTTCCTCTTCCTTTGTCGGGTTCAGAAGATCGGCCCAGACGATCTTGTCGCTGTTTGCCAAGAGATCGTCGGCGAGGCGCAGGCGATCATTGTCCACGACGAATGCCTTGATCATCACCGGGTCTCCCTTGCTGAGGCTAAAAGGATGGGTTCGAGCGGGCGCGTCGTTTCGGATTGCACGGGACAGGGGTTTTTGACGAAGGCACGGGCCGGTGCAGACGCCCCTTAGACCGGGCATTGCAGGCAGTCAAGCCGCGCGGAAACGGCCCGCGCGGCGTGCACAGGGCTGTGATCGCAGCGGCGGCCGCGATGGCTTCCGGCGTGCCGTCGGTCAGCTCAGGTGTTGAACTTGAACAGCATGATGTCGCCGTCCTGGACGACATACTCCTTGCCTTCGTCGCGCGCCTTGCCGGCTTCCTTGGCCGCCACTTCGCCGCCCAGCGTGACGAAGTCGTTGTAGGCGATGGTCTGGGCGCGGATGAAGCCGCGCTCGAAATCGGTATGGATGACGCCTGCCGCTTGCGGCGCCTTGGCGCCCTTGTGCACGGTCCATGCGCGTGTCTCCTTCGGCCCGACGGTGAAATAGGTGATGAGCTGCAGCAACTCGTAGCCGGCGCGGATCACCTTGTTCAAGCCAGGTTCCTCAAGGCCGAGCGAAGACAGGAATTCCATCTCCTCTTCGTCGCTGAGCTGCGCGACCTCGGCTTCGATCGCCGCGGAAATCACCACGGTGCGGGCGCCCTGCGCGGCAGCCATCTGCTCGACCGCTTTGGTGTGCGCGTTGCCGGTGGCAGCATCGGCCTCGGCGACATTGCAGACATAGAGCACGGGGTGCGACGTCAAAAGGTTCAGCCCCTGCAGGATGCGCAGATCCTCCGCGGAAATGCCATTGAGCAGGATGCGGGCCGGCTTGCCGGCCTGCAGAAGTTCAAGAGCTGCTTCCATCATCGGCAGCACGGTCAGCGCCTCCTTGTCCTTGCCGGAAGCGCGCTTGCGGAACTGCACGATGCGGCGCTCGAGGCTGTCGAGGTCGGCGAGCATCAGCTCGGTCTCGACGGTCTCGGCGTCGGCGACGGGATCGATGCGGCCCTCGACATGGGTGATGTCGTCATCCTCGAAGCAGCGCAGCACATGGACGATGGCGTCGACCTCGCGGATGTTGGCCAGGAACTGGTTGCCCAGGCCTTCGCCCTTCGAGGCGCCGCGCACCAGGCCGGCGATGTCGACGAAGGAGATGCGGGTCGGGATGATCTCTTTCGACTTGCCGATCGCCGCGATCTTCTGCAGGCGCGGGTCGGGCACCGCCACCTCGCCGGTGTTCGGTTCGATGGTGCAGAATGGATAATTGGCTGCCTGCGCCGCCGCCGTCCTAGTCAGCGCGTTGAAAAGCGTCGACTTGCCGACGTTGGGCAAGCCAACGATGCCGCATTTGAAACCCATTTTATCCAGTCCTATCGGGAAATCGAAATTTGATGAGGGCTATGGGCGAAAGGGGTGACGAACGTCAACCCCTTCGGCTCCGTTCGCGCCGAAGCTCAATCCTTGCCGCCAAACAGCTTCTTCAGCATGGCGGCCATCGGGCCGGTTTCGGGCAGCTTGACTGCCGGCTGCTGCGGCCGCGCCTGACGGACGTGGCTCTGCTGTTTTGCACCCTGTTGTTTTTGCCCGGGCTTTTCCGGCTTGGGCGCGACGCCGGTCTTTCGCTGGACGGCAACACTGACCTTGTTCATGAAGCCGGGCTCATCACCCCTCACGATCAAGTCGGCATGATCACCGATGGCGTCGAGGAGCGGCTCCACCCATTCGCGATCGGCCTTGGCGAAATCGCCAAGCACATGATGCTGGACGAATTCCTTGACGCCGGGATGGCCGACGCCGATGCGCACGCGGCGGTAAGCGTTGCCGACATGGCCGTCGATCGAGCGGATGCCATTGTGACCGCCGGCGCCCCCGCCGGTCTTGACACGGACCTTACCGTCGGCGAGGTCGATCTCGTCATAGAAGACGGTGAGCGCCGAGGGAGTGAGCTTATAGAAGCGCAGCGCTTCGCCGATCGACTGGCCTGAATTGTTCATGAAGGTCTGCGGCTTGATCAGGATGATCTTTTCGCCGGCAAGCGTACCTTCGGCGATCAGCCCCTGGAACTTCTTCGACCAGGGGGAAAAGGAGTGGCGGCGGGCGATTGCGTCCGCCGCCATGAAGCCGACATTGTGCCGGTTGTTGGCGTATTTCGCGCCCGGATTGCCGAGGCCTGCAAACAGCAGCATCGTCACCTCTAGTGTGGTGGATTTGAAGTTCCTGCCGCTTTGAAGGCATCAACGTTCAGGAACTTCAAATCCAAAAACCACACTAGAACCTCATGGTTGCTAGTGTGGCCTTTAGAATCCGAAATTCGCCCGGTGCGCTGCTCCAAAGTGATGCGAATTTCGGATTCGCCACACTAGGCGGAAGGGGATTACTTCTCTTCGTCGGCAGGTGCCGCTTC
>NZ_RZSW01000313.1:0-7157 GCF_003997375.1 Mesorhizobium sp. M5C.F.Ca.IN.020.29.1.1
GGGCGGCGCCGTGATCAACGGCGTGCGCTTCTTCGCCTCACCGACCTGCCACCATGTGCCAGACATCTATCCAGGCATGGCCGAAAACGACGCCGCGCTGCTCCTGAAGGATTTTTTCAGAGAGCGACGCGAACCGTAGCGTCGCCGGATTTCCCTGGCGCCGGCAGCTTACCACGGCAGCCAGTCGAACATGCCGCCGCTCTTGTTCTTGGCGGCCGCTTCCTTCTTGAGGCGGCGTTCTTTCTTGTATTCGTCCTCCCCGAGGTCGTCCACTGGCGCGGTGGCGGCAGCGGCGCGGTATTGCACCGGCGGCTCGCTGAGATATCTGCGGGTGTTCGGATCACCCTGCTTGGCTTCGGCGAGGCGGCGCTTGACCTCGGCGGCGCGGCCCTTGTCCGAATCCGCGGGCGTCCAGGCCGGCGGATGACTGGAAGCCGACTGCGCCATCGCAGTCTTGACCGCCGACGGATCCGTCTGGACGTCATCGACGATCTGCGCCTGATAGTCCGGATCGTCCTGATGGAGCGTCGCCTCGGCGCGCAGGCGAGCGCGGCGTTGCTCGGGCGATTCCGGCCAATCGGCGCTTGCCGTCGCGATGCTGTCCTGCGGCGGCGGCAGTTCCTTCTGACCCGGCGCCGGCTTCACCAGTTCGGGGCGCGGCTTGTAGTCGATCTTTTCCTTGTTCTTCGGCATGACTGTGAAAGCGCTGGTGAGATCGCCGGCAAGCTGGGCGGAGGCGGTCTTGTCGGTCCCGTAGGTCGGCGAGCCCATGCAGCCGGACAGGGCCAGGCCGGATGCGACAAGCGGCGCTAACAACGCAACGCGCGCGCAAGTTCTTTCGGTCATGGCAAAAAGTCCCACTCTAGCAGCCTCTCGATCGCCACCGGCCAAAGGCCCGGTCCCCCATCGTCTATGCTTCCGACGGAAATCCGGCGACAATTTGTCGGCCGGAGTTTCGCGTGTTTACCTCAACCACTCGTTAAGGGCAACGAGCGGGGGCTGATCAGCCGCCCGCCGTGGCATTTGTGCACCGCCTTATATACGACCAAGCGCCTTCAATTCATGCAGGACCGCCGCGTCACGCGCCGAAACGTCGGGGAATTCGTCGTCCTGCCCGACATCGGCCGTGTAGCGCCATGAGCGCGCGCATTTGACTAGGCCCCGGTCCTCGGCCTTCTCGACCACCACGGCGACTCCCTTGACGTCGTCCAGCGTGAAGGCACCAGAAGGCGCGTCGCCATGCGCAATGACCAGATCGCTGGTGATCGCCATTTCGGCCATGTCGACATCTGATATCGCCGCTTCGAGCGCCGCATCGTCGAGCATGACGACCGGCACCGCTTCCAGCGACGAGCCGATGACCTTCTGGGCACGTGCGATCTCCAGCGCGCCGGTGACGACACGGCGGACCTGCCGCACCTTGCGCCATTTTTCCGCCAGCGCCTCGTTCTTCCAGTCGGACGGGATTGGCGGGAACTGGTCGAGATGCACCGAGACGGCGTCCGGATGGCGGTCGAGCCAAGCCTCCTCCATAGTGAAGGGCAGCATCGGCGCCAGCCATTTCACCAGGCAGTCGAACAGATGGCGCACTACCTGCACGGACGCCTTGCGCTTTACGCTGGACGGCGCCTCGCAGTAGAGCGCGTCCTTGCGGATGTCGAAATAGAAAGCCGACAGCTCGACCACCAGGAAGTCGAGCAGCGTGCGGGTGATGCGCTTGAATTCGAAGGCGTCGTAGCCCGCGCGCACGACTTCATCGAGTTCGGAAAGCCGGTGCAGCATCAGCCGCTCCAGCTCCGGCATCTTGTCCAGCGGCACGTCCTCGCCATCGTCATGGGCAAGCGTGCCCAGCATCCAGCGGATGGTGTTGCGCAGCTTGCGGTAGGCGTCGACATTGGTCTGCAAGACGTTCTTGCCGAGCCGCTGATCCTCCCAGTAGTCGGTCGTCACCACCCATAGCCGCAGGATATCGGCGCCCGACTGTTTGATGACGTCCTGCGGCACCACGGTGTTGCCGAGCGACTTCGACATCTTGCGCCCCTCCTCGTCCATGGTGAAACCATGGGTGACGACGGTGTCGTAAGGCGCCCTGCCCCTGGTGCCGCAGCTTTCAAGCAGCGAGGAGTGGAACCAGCCGCGATGCTGGTCGGAGCCTTCGAGATAGACGTCGGCCGGCCACTTCAGGTCAGGACGATCCCCCAGGGTGAAGACATGGGTCGAGCCGGAATCGAACCAGACGTCGAGGATGTCCATCACCTGCTGCCATTTCGAGGCATCGTGGTTGCCGAGGAAACGCTCCTTGGCGCCGGCCGCAAACCAGGCGTCGGCGCCTTCCTTCTCGAAGGCGTCCATGATGCGCTGGTTGACCGCCTCGTCGCGCAGGACATTGCCGTCGGCATCGGCGAAGACGGCGATCGGCACGCCCCAGGCGCGCTGGCGCGACAGCACCCAGTCGGGACGCTCCTCGATCATGGCGCGGATGCGGTTCTGGCCGGCGGCCGGCACGAAGCGGGTGTCGTCGATGGCCTTCAAGGCACGGCTGCGCAGCGTCGTGCCGTCGCCGAGCTCCTTATCCATGTAGACGAACCATTGCGGCGTGTTGCGGAAGATGATCGGCTTCTTCGACCGCCACGAATGCGGATAGGAATGCTTCAGCCGGCCGCGCGCGAACAGCGCGTTGCGCTTGATCAGCTCGTCGATGACCGCCTGATTGGCATTGCCCTTCTTGCCGTTGTCGTCGATCACGCGGGCGGCACCGCCCTCGCGGTCCGGGCCGAAGCCCGGCGCATCCTTGGTGAAGAAGCCGGCGTCGTCGACAGGGAACGGGATCGCCGTGTCGATGCCGCGTTGGCGCAGTTCCGATGCAGCGTCCGTCCAGGCATCGAAATCCTCGCGGCCGTGACTGGGCGAGGTGTGAACGAAGCCGGTGCCGGCATCGTCGGTGACGTGGTCGCCGGCGAGCATTGGGACGGGGAAGTCGTAGCCGCCATTCAAATCTCTGAAGGGATGGGAAAGGGTAAGGCTTCCAAGCTCTTCGGCCGAAATGCTACGGAAGCGATTCATCGTCACTTTGGCTTTGGCCGCAGCCTCGTCCGCCAACGCGTCGGCAAAGATCAGTCTTTCGCCAGGCTGCGGGCCGAAAGCATTCTCGGCCGCAGTGACCTCGTAGAGGCCATAGTTGATGCGTGGCGAATAGTTTACGGCGCGGTTGCCGGGTATGGTCCACGGCGTGGTCGTCCAGATGACGACATGGGCCTCCAGCAAGTCCAGTGACGTCTGCGTCAGTTTTGGATCCAAGGCCGGCTGCCCATCTTCGACGTTGGTGACCTGACGAGCGAGGCTGACGACCGGAAACTTCGCCCAGATCGTGTCGCTCTCATAGTCCTGGTATTCGACCTCAGCCTCGGCCAGTGCTGTGCGCTCGACAACGCTCCACATCACCGGCTTGGAGCCGCGATAGAGCTGGCCCGACATGGCGAATTTCAACAGTTCGCCTGCGATGCGCGCCTCGGCATGGAACGCCATCGTCGTATAGGGATTGTCGAAGTCGCCGACGACACCGAGCCTCTGGAACTCGCCGCCCTGCACCTTGATCCAGTGCGCGGCGAACTCGCGGCATTCCTTGCGGAACTCGTTGACCGGGACCTCGTCCTTGTTCTTGCCCTTGGCGCGGTATTGCTCCTCGATTTTCCATTCGATCGGCAGGCCGTGGCAATCCCAGCCGGGCACATAGTTCGAGTCGTAGCCGCGCATCTGGAACGAGCGGGTGATGACGTCCTTGAGAATCTTGTTCAGCGCATGGCCGATATGGATGTTGCCGTTGGCGTAGGGCGGGCCGTCATGTAGCACATATTTTTCGCGGCCGGCGGCGTTTTCGCGCAGCTTGCGGTAAAGGTCCATGTCCTGCCAGCGCATGACCAGCAGCGGCTCCTTCTCGGGCAAGCCGGCGCGCATCGGGAAATCCGTCTGCGGCAGATAGAGCGTTTTGGAATAGTCGATCGTTTCAACAGTGTCGGTCATTGGGGTATCGGTCATTGGTCTGCCATATGCATTGCCCGGCAAAGAGCCCGGGCGTTGAACTATCATGATCTGGAAAAAGCGCGAGAGGCCGCGCGCAAAATTCCCGGCGGCTCCGGCGGCGCTCAAGCCGTCCGGAACACCGGGCTCGTAATTCGTATCGCAATCGCGAGAGGGCGCGAAACGCTCGTCATGGCCGGGTTTTTAACCGAGACAGGCGATATTGAAAAGCCCGAACTCTCGGTCCCTTCATTGCAGCTAATGACGTCATGATGCATCCGGCCGATAGGCGAGTGCCGGGCTAAGCACTCACATCGAGAAATCGAAGCGATAGGTCGTCGATACGCCGATCATGAACTGATCTCTGGAGCCGCGCTCCTTGACCAGGCTGGAATCGGCCGCCGGGCCCATCAGGCGTGAATATTCGCCGAACAGGCTGGCCGTCATCGGCTCGGTCACTTTCCAGGTCACCGCGCCGCCGAGGCCCGCCGACTTCACGCCGCCGCCCGGACGGTATCGGCTGAGGCCCGAAGCCACGGCTTCCTCGGCGTTGACGCCGTAATAGGCGTCGAAATAGTCTGACGAGGCAAACGAGACGCGCGGCCCGCCCGAAATTCTGACGTCGGGCGTCACATCATAGAATGCGTCGGCGGCGATGTCGGCGACAAAGCCGCTATGGGCGCGAATGCCGCGCCGCAATTCGGCGCGGGCGCGCAACCAGTCAAAAGGATAGAATTCGAAGAAGCCGCCGGCTTCGCCACCCCAGCGCACCGGGTCGAGGCCTTTCAGCTCGTCGGCGTCGTCATCATTGCGCGAAAACAGCAATTTTCCGGTCAGGCCGGCGCGGAGGCCGCCTTCGTCGATCAACGCCAGCGAAATGTTGTCGTTGCGCGAGGTGAAGCGGGCCGCAGGACCGGCCTTGCCGAGCGAGATGATCGGCTGGGCGCTGAGCAGGTACTTCTTGCCGCCCTCAAAGTTCGGCGCGACCATGCCGGTGGCGCCGACCGTCAGATACCAGTCGCCGGACAGCCAGCCCAAAGCGCCCTCGCCGGCTCCGGCGGCACCGGGCGCGCACAACACGAAGCTGGCCAAGACCACCTGAAACACCCTGACAGAACGCATCGTCACTCCATACGCACGAAACGCCGGCGGGAACAACCGGCCTGGCCAAGAGCCATGGCGCCGGTTCAGTAAACTTTGATTTAAATTCGAAACGCTGCCTCGCTTTTTTGGCGTGCGTCCGGTGCAAGCTGCTCGCTGGACGGGCAAGGCCTTCGGCGCTACCCTCCAAATCGGCAAGATGCCAGGCGACCTCGATGGAGATGGCGGCAATGACCCTGCAAGGCGATGCTTTAAAGGATGCGATTGGTCAGACGCGGGCGAAATGGGGATGGTTCGTCGGGCTCGGCGTGCTGCTGCTGATCCTCGGCGGAATCGCGTTCGGCAATCTGTTCATCGCCACGGTCGCCTCGGTCTATGTCGTCGGCTGGCTGATGCTGATGGCCGGAATCATCGAGATCATGCATGCCTTCGGTGTGAAGACATGGAGCCGGTTCTTCTACTGGCTGCTCAGCGGCCTTCTCTATGCAGTCGCCGGGTTCTTCGCCTTCTATAATCCGCTGCTGGCGTCGGCAGTGCTGACCTTCCTGCTGGCGGTCGCCCTTCTCGCCTCTGGCGTGCTCAGGGCCTGGGTCGGGTACAAGCACAGACCGGAAAAAGGCTGGGGCTGGCTGGTGGCGGCCGGCGTCATCAGCGCGCTGGCAGGCCTGGTCATCGCTATGGGCTGGCCAGTCAACAGCGTATGGGTGCTGGGGCTGTTTCTCGCCGTCGACCTGATCTTCCAGGGCTGGGCCTTCATTGCGGTCGGCCTGGCGCTAAAAAAATAAGCTCAAAAAGCAATGGCCGCGTCGAGATCGGAAAGCGGGCGGACGCCGGCAAGCAGCGCCCTCGCCTCGTCCTCGTCGCGCTTCATCTGCGCGACCAGCGCGTCGAGCCCGTCGAACTTCACCTCGGCGCGCAAGAAACCAAAGAAGGACACAGCGCATATCTCGCCGTAGAGATCGCCGGAGAAGTCGAAGACGAAGGTTTCCAGAAGCGGCGCGCCGTTGTCATCGACGGTCGGGCGGCGGCCGAAGCTGGCAACCCCATCATGAAGCGTGCCGTCGGCGCGACGGAAGCGGACGGCATAAATCCCTTCCTTCAAAGTGGCTTCCGGAGAAAGCCTCATATTGGCGGTTGGAAAGCCGAGCGTCCGGCCAAGCTGCTGGCCGCCAATCACCTCGCTCTCGACCGTGAAGCGGTAGCCGAGCAGGCCGGCGGCCTCGGCCACCGCGCCTTCGCACAGCAGCGCGCGGATCCGGCTCGACGACACCACCTCGGCGCCCTCGTCGCGAAACGCGTCAACCAGGGTGACGCCGAAGCCGTGGAGTTCGCCGGCCGCCATCAGATAGGCCGGGCCGCCTTGCCTGTCCTTGCCGAAGTGGAAGTCGAAGCCGGTCACTGCGTGACTGATGCCGAGGTTCCTGTCCAGCACGTCGGTCACGAACGCTTCCGCCGACAATGCGGCGAAGTCGCGCGTAAACGGCTGTTCGACGAGTGCGGCAAAGCCTAGATACGATAACAGCCGTGCTTTCATCGGCGGCGGCGTCAGCACGAACAGCGGTATCTCAGGCCGGAACACCTTTCTCGGATGCGGCTCGAAGGTCAGCACCAGAGCCGGCACGCCGCGCCGGCGGGCCTCGGCAAGCGCGCGCTCGAGCACCGCCTGGTGGCCGCGGTGCACACCGTCGAAATTGCCGATCGCCACCACGCCACCCCGCAAATGGGCCGGCAGCGGCGAGATTGCAGAAACGCGTTCGAAGGCTTCCGTCATCGAGCGACCCTACTGCAGTCTCGGAATGATCGCGACCGGCCGGTAGCCGTGCCTTTCCAGAAAGGCAATTAGCCTGGCCGGATCTGGTCGTAGCGGATCGCCGTAGTCGCGGGCATGGATGCCGCCCGACACGTAGAGCACGTCGAAGCCGTTGTCGGCAGCACCCTTGATGTCGGTCACCATGCCGTCGCCGATGGCCAGCACGTCCGAGCGCTCGACCGCGCGGCCGAGCAGGTCGGCGATCTCCTTCATCGCGACATCATAGACC
>NZ_RZSW01000314.1:0-7139 GCF_003997375.1 Mesorhizobium sp. M5C.F.Ca.IN.020.29.1.1
ATCGGGGATCGGGCAGACCCGTCATGGCGCGAAGATGCCGCGACGCGCCATCGTCTCGCGCGCCTGCGCCGCGAGGGGCGAGCGCATCCGGAACTCTCGGCAACCCCGGAGCCCTCGGCGATTCCGGAACGCCCGGTAACTCCGGAATTCTCGGCAAACGATGAAACAAGCCAGTTTCAAGCCGAGGATGCATCCGCTTCGGCCGCCCGGATATCGCCAGAGGCGGGCGAGGCCGTTGAAGCGGACCGTGCGGAAGCCAGGCCGCGGGAGGAGCCGGTTTCTCCCGGTATTTTCGAGGACCACCGTTCCGATGCCGATCCTCGATATGCCGCGTTCGATCCTCGATACCCCGCGTTCGATCCTCGATACGCCGCGTTCGAGCCTCGGTATGCCGCGTCCGATCCACGATATGCCACGTTCGAAGCTCGATACGCCGCTGACGAGCAGCGATCTTCCCGCGAGGATGACGACGGATGGAAGCCGTTGATCGATCCGATGCAGGTCGTCCGCGGCATCGCAAGGTCGAAGCTGCTGATCGTCGCCATGACGATACTGGGCGCCACGCTTGGCGTCGCGATCGCGCTGTCGACGCCGAAGAAATACGAAGCCACCGCAGAGCTGATCGTCGACCCGCGCGACCTGAAGCTCACCGACCGCGACCTCACCCAATCGGTGGTTGCGTCCGACGCCACGCTGGCCATCGTCGAAAACCAAGTTCGCGTGCTCACCTCCGGCACCGTTCTCAACAAGGTCGTGGACAAGCTCAATCTGGTCAACGATCCGGAGTTCAACGGGCAGGGTTCCGACGGCCTGGGCGTGATGACGCTCATCCGGTCGATCCTGTCGCGCAATGACGGGCCGGGTGTCGGTCAGGGCCGCCGCCGTGCGCTGGCCGTCGCCAATCTGGCGGAGAGCCTTTCGGTCGAGCGCGGCGGCAAGACCTTCGTCATCTCCGTCAGCGCCACCACGCAAAATGGCGAGAAGTCGGCTCTCGTCGCCAATACGATGACGGACGTCTTCCTGCAGACCTTCGGTCAGATCCAGTCGGAGACCGCTGGCCGCGCGACCAACGAACTGACGGGCAGGCTCGACGAACTGCGCAAGGGCGTGGAAGTGGCCGAGCGCAAGGTCGAGGATTTCAGGGCCGCGCACGACCTCGTCGACGCGCAAGGCCATCTGATCAGCGACGACGAGATGCTCAAGCTCAACCAGCAGCTTGCCATCGCCCGCGCGCGCACGCTGGAACTCAACGCCCGCGCGGCGTCGGCGCGCTCGATCGACGTGAATTCGGTTCTGAGCGGCACCTTGCCGGAGGAGATCAACTCCAACACCATGAGCGAATTGCGCTCGCAATATGCGGCGCTCAAGCAGGAGGCCGACCGCGCAGCGATCCGGTTAGGGCCGCGCCATCCCGAGCTCCAGGCGCTCAATGCCCAGCTTGCCGGCTCGCGCGAGCGCATCGCCGGGGAACTGCGCCGCATCGCCTCGTCGCTGCAGGTCGACCTCAGGCGCGCCGTGCAGCTCGAACAGGATCTGGCCTCCCGGCTGGCGCAGTTGAAGGTCCGCAGCGGCGACATCAACAGCGATCTGGTCACGTTGCGCGAACTGGAGCGCGAGGCCGCCGCCAAACGATCCGTCTATGAACAGTACCTTCTGCGCGCCAAGGAAACCGGCGAGCAGAAGGACATCAACACCGCCAACATCAACGTGATCTCCAGGGCCTTCGCCCCGCTCGAGCCGAACGGACCGTCGCGCGCCGTGACGGTGCTAGCCGGCCTGCTGGCGGGCCTCGCCTCTGGTGTCGGCCTTGGCGCCATGCGCGGCGCCTATGCGAGCCTGCGCGATACCGCCAATTCGCGGCCGCGCCGCCGGACGGACGAGCGCCGTTTTGAAGACAAGGCATACCAGGCGTCGCCGCCGCCCGTTCCGCCAGTCGAGGCCACCAGGCATTCAGGTCCGATTAATGCGCTGCTGTCGGCGGTGAGCAGGATCGTGCCGCGCAAGGCGCGCAGCGAAGCCTCGCGTTCCAGTGACTCACCGGCCAATGGCGCATCCGCAGTCGCCGGAGGCGCAAAGCGGGATCCGGTCAAGCAGCAAGCGATGTACCCGGCCCCGCCTATGCAAGCGTATGCGCAACCGCCGATGGGCTATCCCTGGCAGATGCAGCCGCCGCCGGCCGGCTATCCCTATCCGCCGGCCATGGCGCCCCATGCCGGGCCTTATCCGCAGCAGCAGTCCGCCTATCCCCGAGCCTCGTCGGACGACGCAAATCACGCTTCGAAAGCCGCCGAACAGCAAGCCTCCATCGAAGAAATCCGAGCCAGCCTGCGCGAATTCCGCGAAGCGGTTCGCGAACTCAGCGAAAGCCGATCGCGGCGCTATTTCTGAGCGCCGGATAGAATAAAAGCCATCGGTTTCGAGTTAGCGGCATAAGACGGCGCTTTGACGGGATTGCCGGGTCGGATTTTCGTGAAAATGCCGCCCGAAGTAGAACGATGTTGAGGGTGTTCATGGCCGAGTTGATTGACGGAAAGAACGTCGCCGAAGACGTGGTGCGGCGCGTCAAGGCCTTGACGGCCGAACTGTTGGGAAAGGGCGCGCACAAGCCCGGTCTCGCAGTGGTCATCGTCGGCGAGGATCCGGCGAGCCAGGTCTACGTCGCCTCCAAATCCCGCACCGCCAAGGAATGCGGCTTTCATTCGGTCCAGCACACGCTGCCGGCCGAGACCTCCGAACAGGAACTGCTTGATATCATCGGCGAACTCAACGCCGATCTCGGCATCAACGGCATCCTGGTGCAGCTTCCGCTGCCTGGCCATATCGACGCGGGCAAGGTGATCCAGACCATCGCGCCGCAAAAGGATGTCGACGGCTTCCACTTCATCAATGTCGGCAAGCTTGGCACCGGCGAATTGGAGACGGCCTTCGTGCCTTGTACGCCGGCCGGCTCGATGCTGCTGATCGAGCGCGTGCGCGGCAAGGATCTTTCCGGCCTTAATGCGGTGGTCGTCGGCCGCTCCAATATTGTCGGCAAACCGATGGCCAATCTTCTGCTTGCCGCCAACTGCACCGTCACCATCGCGCACAGCCGCACCAAGGACTTGGCCGCACTGGCGCGCACCGCCGACATTCTCGTTGCCGCTGTCGGCAGACCTGAAATGATCAGGGGCGACTGGGTCAAATCAGGCGCCACCGTCATCGACGTCGGCATCAACCGCATCGCGGCGCCCGAAAAGGGCGAAGGCAAGACCCGCCTCGTCGGGGACGTCGCCTATGCGGAAGCGGCGACGATGGCCGGCGCCATCACGCCGGTGCCTGGCGGCGTCGGACCGATGACCATTGCCATGCTGATGGCCAACACGCTAGCTTCCGCCTATCTCGCGGCCGGATTGAAACGGCCGTCTTTCTGAACCTGGAAAGCCGCAGCTTTGCCGAACCACACTGTTCCCCGAGCATTTTGCAGCCAAGTGGGATCACTTGGCGTTGCATAAATGCGGCTGAAATAAAGAGATAGAGCGGGATGCCCCACTCAACCCAAATGCATCCCGCTCTAGAGCGGCCGGTCGCGAACGATCTTGTTCAAGGCGGCCGGCAGTTCGGGTTCCTGCTGGTCGACAAGTTTTCCATGTTCTCGCTGGCCGCCGCAATCGACACGTTCCGGTCGGCGAACCGGCTGCTCGGCCACGACTTCTATGGCTGGACGACGGTGTCGGCCGACGGCGATGCCGTCATGGCTTCCAACGGCCTGCCGCTCAAGATCGACTATGCCGTCGCCGATCTGCCGCCGGTCGATATCCTTTTCGTCTCGGTCGGGCTGACGACCGAATTTCCCGGCAAGAGCAAGGTGCTGGCGGCGCTGCGCAGCTGGGGCCGGCGCGGCAACGCGCTCGGCGCACTGTCGGTCGGCTCCTATCTGCTCGCCGAGGCAGGCCAGCTCGAAGGCTATCGCTGCACCATCCACTGGGAAAACCGCGCCGGCTTCGTCGAGCGGTTTCCCGACATCAACTGCACCGGCAATGTCTTTGAGATCGACCGCAAGCGCTACACCTGCGCCGGCGGCACCACCTCGATCGACCTGATGCTGGAGATCGTGCGCGGCGATTTCGGCTCGGGCCTCGCCAACGGCGTCGCCAACCAGTTCCAGCACGAGCGCATCCGCTCTGCCGGAGACCGCCAGCGCGTAGGTCCTGAGCGCGACCTGACCGGCAAATCGGAAAAGCTGCGGCGCATCGTAGAGCTGATGGCCGATCATCTCGACGAGCCGCTGTCGGCGGTGCAGCTCGCCAAATCGGCCGGCCTGTCGGTACGTCAGGTAGAGCGGCTGTTCCTGCGACACCTCACGGTGACGCCCGGCCGCTATTACATGCGGCTCAGACTCGAGCGGGCGCGCGAATTGCTGCGCCAGACCAACATGCCGATCCTCGACGTGGCGATCGCCACCGGCTTCACCTCGCACTCCTATTTTGCCCAGAGCTATCGGCTGCAGTTCGGCCGGCCGCCTTCCGAAGAGCGTCGCACGACGTATTGAGTGGTTTGGCTCAAGGCTTGTGGCCGACCCTCCCATGCCCTGCGTCCGGGGTTGTGTCCTGACGCGGCGTCAAATAGCTTCCCCCGGACTGGCAGAGACTGACTGGCTGCGACGAACTGGCAGCCACTGGGGGAGATTTCATGGCGGGACTTGCACGGGGCGTCGCTGCGGCGGCTCTCCTTTTGTGGATGACGACGCCTGGCCTTGCCGCCGACCGTGTCGTCATCGTTCTCGATGCCTCCGGCTCGATGTGGGCGCAGATCGACGGCAAGCCCAAGCTCGAAATCGCCCGGGAATCGCTGCGAACCGTGCTGCAATCGGTCCCGGCCGACAGGGAAATCGGCTTCATGGCCTATGGCCATCGCGAGAAGGGCAGTTGCGAGGACATCGAGCTCATCGTGCCGCCGCAGGCCGGCTCGGCAGCTGCTGTTTCCGCTGCCGCCGACAGCCTGAAATTCATCGGCAAGACGCCGCTGACATCAGCCGTCAAGCAGGCGGCCGAGGCGCTGAAATACACCGAGGATAAGGCCACCGTCATCCTGATCACCGATGGGCTCGAGACCTGCAAAGGTGACCCTTGCGCGCTCGGCAAGGAACTGAGGGCTGCCGGTGTCGATTTCACCGTAAACGTCGTCGGCTTCGGCCTGACCGCGGACGAGGGCAAGCAGGTCGCTTGCCTCGCCGACAACACCGGCGGCAAATACATCCAGGCGTCCGACGAGCAAGCCCTACAGGACGCGCTGGTCGAAACCATCGCCGCCGCGGCGCTCGAACCAGCGCCTGCGCCGCAGCCGGCCCCCGAGCCGGAAAAGCCGGAGTTCAACTTCATGCCGGCCGTGGTGCTCGCCGAGGGCGGCGATCCCGTCACCCACGGCAATTCCTGGGAGATCTACAAGGCGAGCTCCGACGGCACCCGCGGCGATTACGTCACCACCGAATACGGAGCCTACAAAGGCAATCTGGAGCCGGGCGGCTACATAGTCGTCGCACGCTATGGCGAGGCCAGGACCGAACAGAAGATCACGGTCGAGGCGGGCCAGGTCTACAAGCCCCTTGTCACGCTGAATGCGGGCACGCTCATCATTCATCCGCGGCCAAGTGAGGGGGCGGACGTCGCCGATGGCGCGGCTCTCGTGATCGCCTATCCGGGCGTCGATACGCCCGCGACCTATTATGGCGACACGAAGGTCGTGTTGCCGGCCGGCGACCAGAAAGTGACGGTCAGGATCGGGCAGGGCGAAATCACCGAAACCATCCCGCTCACTGCCGGCAGGATCGTCGACAAGGATATCATCGTCGGCGTCGGCCATGTCGTTGCCAACGCCTACTACATTGCCGGCGGCGACAAGGCCGACGGTTCGGGCATCGGCTTCAAGGTGTTCAAGGCAAGAAAGAAGATCGACGGGACGAGGCAAGAGGTGGCTCATGCCTATGGTCCCGACAGCAAGTTCGATCTGCCGCCCGATGATTATATGCTGACGGCGACGGTCGACCTTGCCGTCGTCGAGCAGCCGTTCAGCGTCAAGGCCGGTGAGCATCAGGATCTGAAGGTCGCCATCAATGCCGGCGTGCTGGCGATCACCGCGCCAGGGGCCTCGAAGATCGAGATTTTCGATCCGAAGAAGGACATCAACGGCAACCGCAAATCGCTCGGTTACGTCTACGACGAGAAGTATCAGGCGGCGCTGCCGGCCGGCGACTACGCGGTCGTCGCGGAGAGGTTGGACAACAGCTCGAAGGAAAGCACGGTGACCATCAAGGCCGGCGAGCGAGCCGAACTGACGGTTCAATAGAAGCGTAATTCGACACCAGTGTCTATTGCTCGCGGGGGGAAACCCGCCCGGCCTTGAAGGCGCAAGGTATCGAGGCGAACGACTGATCGTTAGATAAGCATACGCCCCACAATTGCCGAGCTTGGCCTTGGATTGCGGCCCGGCGCTGTGGTCGTACAGATCGGACTGGCATTCGCATTTCTACCTCGCAGGCAGCATCGACGCGAACTAATCGGCTGAACGTCCGAAATGGGTGGAATCTGTCTCGTCGATCGGAACGAGCAGGTAACACCAGGAACGGCCCTCCCCGAATGACCGGAGTGGGGCCGAATGCTGACTGGCAGCTTTGAGGTTCGGATCATAAAAAGCGGACCTTCGGGCCCCCGCGAGTACCGACGTGATCTGACCCAAACCGGCGCTTGCAGAGCCGATTTGGCGGCTCGTAAGCGGATGTTGACTGGACCAGCGACTTTGCCGCGTTCTTGTCGCTCCAATTGAAATCGGCTACGGCACTAGGTGACCCCGCTCCAGTCATTCCCAAAGCCGTGGGCTTCTCCAAGCCGCCGATCAGCGGCATGGAAGTGGCATGTCCCTTAGCCTGCTTGAGCGCGGCGAACGTCCAGACGGGACGATTCTGACGTCGCGACTTTGCCAAGCTGGAAGACCTCCGTCGCTTCGCCGCGCCCCCGCAACCTGTGCTTGCCCGCCGGGATCGTTTCGAACTTTTCGTCGAGCCGCGACGCGGTCTCGCCGGAAATCGCGATGGCGGTCGCAGCATCCGGTTCGAGCTTCTTGCCGAGGTCCTGCAGCCGCTGGCTGACGTTCACGGTGTCGCCGAC
>NZ_RZSW01000315.1:0-7139 GCF_003997375.1 Mesorhizobium sp. M5C.F.Ca.IN.020.29.1.1
CGGTGGTGTTGAGCAAGGTCTTTGCCGAGGGGCCGCCCAGGTTGACCAGCACCTTCGGCTTGACCAGCTCGATCTGCCGTTCGATGAATGGGCGGCAAATCTCGGTCTCGTGCGGTGTCGGCGTGCGGTTGCCCGGCGGTCGCCAGGGAATGACATTGGCGATGTAGGCCGAGGTCCGGTCGAGTCCGATCGCGGCCAGCATTTGGTCGAGCAGCCGGCCCGAGCGGCCGACGAACGGCAATCCCTCGAGGTCCTCGTCGCGGCCGGGCGCCTCGCCGACCAGCATCACCGCGGCATTCGGATTGCCGTCGGCGAACACCAGGTTCTTGGCGGTGAATTTGAGATTGCAGCCGTCGAATGCCGCCATGTGCTTGCGAAGCTCGTCCAGGCTCGTGGCCGTCGTTGCCAATTGCCGCGCCAATGCCGCTTGTTGCTCATCGGGCACCGTCGCCGTACCGGACGGGGCGCGCACCGCCGGTGCCGCAGCTTGCCTTTCGCCCATTTCGGCGCGTGACAGGCCTGTCGAGCGTGGCAGTGCGGCGTTTTCACCAGTTGTCGGCGTAACTGTCGTTGGCGCCGGCTCAGGCGACTTTGACGCAGCCTCGGCAAACCTATTCAGCGGCTCCTCTTCGAGCGCTTCATCGACGCCGGCGCTGGCGTAAAAGGCCAGCAGGTCGGCGATAGCAGGTCGGTTGTCTCGGGAAACGGCAGTCATGCTTTCACATTCGGCCGCGCAGCAAGAATTTGCAAGTAATGCATGTCGCCCGAAAGCATGCCCTCGGGCCTGACCGGGGCCTGACCCTGGGTGCATAGCGGTTTTGGGAACGACATAAACATGACCCTTAGCTCGACGGTATACGCGGATCCTGCACCAGATAGAACGTCCAGCGCGGTGTGTAGTCGGTGATCAGGTAATCGAATTTTGCTGTCGTCAGCGGGTCGATCTTGCCACTCTTGAACAGCAGCCGATCATAGGGTTCGAAGTCGCGATCGAAATCGGCAAAGCTGCTCGACCAGATGTTGTCAGGCGTCTTGTTGCGCTGGTCGAATGACAGGCCGTCGCCGAACACGCTCGGCCGGTGGAGCACCTCCTGGAGCTCGAACTGGAACTCGACCCAGGCCTGGCCGCTGTTATTGAGCACGTCGATGCGCATATACATGAGGCCGTTCGCAAATTGGCCCGCGGTGCCGAAGGGATGGATCGGCTTCGTCGTGCGGATAGTCAGTGTCACCGGTGTTGCCGAGTTCAGCTCTTCGGTGATGACAAGCGGGTCCTCCTTTGTCCCGATGCCCGAGGCGCTGGTGATGCGGAAGCCGCCCAGCTCGTCGGAAAAGGAGTAGGCTCCGGCCGCCCAGACCCTCTGAGGCTCGGCATGGGCGCCAACGGGCATCAGCGGCAAAAGGGCCAAAACGAGCGCCCGGCAAATCCGTCCGGGCGCGGAAAAAAAGCGCGTCGATGAAAAGCCAATTGGCCCGTATATGCGCATGGTGCGAAGTATGGCCGATAAGCAAGCCGTCGAACAATTAAAAACGTCAGGGCGCCGGCTCTCTTGAAATGGGGCCTGGCCGGGATCGATGTTCCGGTGGACTGCAAACCGTGATTTTGTAGTACGATGCGCGACTTTTTGACGAAATCGGCATTGTCACGTCAGCGCCGGTTTCGCGTCGCGAATTGATGCGCTATGCAGCGGATAAGCCAGCAAGATGCGCAAATGCGGCAGCCAGTGAGGGGTTGATGAGCGAGATCGAACGCGAAAGCATGGAATTCGACGTGGTCATCGTCGGCGCTGGTCCGGCCGGCCTCGCCGCGGCGATCCGTCTCAAGCAGGTCAATCCCGAGCTTTCCGTCGTCGTCCTGGAAAAGGGCGGCGAAGTCGGCGCCCACATCCTGTCTGGCGCCGTAGTCGACCCGATCGGCATCGACCGGCTGCTGCCGGGCTGGCGTGACGAAGAGGGACATCCGTTCAAGACGCCGGTTACGGCAGACCATTTCCTGGTCCTCGGCCCTGCCGGTTCGTTCCGTCTGCCCAACATCCTGATGCCGCCGCTGATGAACAACCACGGCAACTACATCGTTTCGCTCGGCAATGTCTGCCGCTGGCTGGCGACCAAGGCCGAGGCGCTGGGCGTCGAGATCTACCCGGGCTTTGCCGCGGTGGGCCTCATTTACAGCGACGAGGGCGCGGTCACCGGCGTTGTCACCGGCGATATGGGCGTCGAGAAAGACGGCACGCATGGCCCGGGCTTCGCGCCGGGCATGGCGCTGATGGGCAAATATGTGCTGATCGGCGAGGGCGCGCGCGGCTCGCTGGCCAAGCAACTGATCGCCAGATACCATCTTTCCGACGGCCGCGAGCCCGGCAAATACGGCATCGGCCTCAAGGAGCTCTGGCAGATCAAGCCGGAGCTCCACCGGCCAGGCCTTGTCCAGCATTCCTTCGGCTGGCCGCTCGACATGAAGACCGGCGGCGGCTCTTTCCTCTACCATTTGGAAGACAACCAGGTGGCGGTCGGCTTCGTCGTCCACCTCAACTACAAGAACCCCTATCTGTCGCCTTTCGATGAATTCCAGCGCTTCAAGACCCACCCGGCGATCAAAGGCACATTCGAGGGCGGCAAGCGGCTGGGTTATGGCGCCCGTGCCATCACCGAGGGCGGCTGGCAGTCGGTGCCGAAACTGTCCTTCCCCGGTGGCGCGCTGATTGGGTGTGCTGCCGGCTTCGTCAACGTGCCGCGCATCAAGGGCTCGCACAATGCCGTGCTCTCCGGAATGCTGGCGGCCGAGCATATCGCCGAGGCGATCGGCGCCGGCCGTGCCAATGACGAACCGGCTACTTACGAGGCGGCATGGCGGGCGACCGATATCGGCAAGGATTTGAAGAAGGTGCGCAACGTCAAGCCATTGTGGTCGCGCTTCGGCACCGTCGTCGGCGTCGGTATTGGCGGCCTCGACATGTGGCTGAATTCGCTGTTCGGCTTCTCGCCTTTCGGCACGCTGAAGCACGGCAAGGCCGACTATGCGACGCTGGAACCGGCCGCTAAGCATAAGAAGATCGCCTATCCGAAGCCGGACGGCGTGCTCACCTTCGACCGCCTGTCCTCGGTGTTTCTCTCAAACACCAACCACGAGGAAAACGAGCCTGTCCACCTGCTGGTCGCGGATATGGACCTGCAGCAGCGTTCCGAACACGATGTCTATGCCGGGCCCTCGACACGCTACTGCCCGGCCGGCGTCTACGAATGGGTCGACAAGGATGGCAACGCCGGCGCCGATCCCGAGGCGAAGGACGTGCGCTTCGTCATCAACGCGCAGAACTGCGTCCACTGCAAGACTTGCGACATCAAGGACCCGAACCGAAACATAACCTGGGTGCCGCCACAGGGTGGTGAGGGACCAGTCTACCAGAACATGTAGCCTGCCTGAACGGCCCCGCCGGCCATCTCGACGTCGACCAAATGAAAGCCGGTAAAGGCCTATTATATTTGCGGTGTCTAAAAAAAGTTGAAGCGGCGCGGCGCTTGTGGTTCCTTTCCCTTCTGACCGGAGAGATGACCATGCGCCTGGCGGTTTTGACGTGCCTTGTGGCGATTGGTGGCTTGTGCGGCTTCGCACCGTCGGCATCGGCTGACACGAAGGTGCTGGTCAAGACCCGGACGTACGACATATCAGGAACCACGGGCGCCGCCCTGATCGAGGCCATGGACCGCAACGGCCCGAAGCGGCACGGCTTTATGACGCACGCCATCGCGCTGACCGCCTATACCGTAAGTTGGGACCTTGAGATCAGCAGGGAGGGTGGCGTCTGTCGGCTGCGGCAGGCCAATGGGACACTCGATCTCACCTACACCTTACCCCGCATGGTCTCAGCCGCGACACCGGCGCTTCAGAAGCGCTGGAAGCGGTTCTTCGCCGGCGTTCGTGCTCACGAGCATAACCATGGCCGCATCGCCAAAACAATGATGCGGGCGACCGAAAGATCGATCACGGGACTGGAGTTCGCCGACAACTGGGTTTGCAGCAAGACGCACCGCGAGGCGAGGCGCCGGATCAAGGCCGTCTATGCCGAATACGAGGCGAAACAGAACGCCTTCGACGCGCGCGAGCATCGCCACGGCGGCCATGTCGAACGCCTCATCGGTGCCCTGTTGCGCAAGCAGTAGGCGCTCAGCCTCGAGTCCTGCCGTGCTGTGTCACGGATGCGGTCGCAGTTTCATCTTCATCGACCGGCTTTTTCTGTTCCGGCCTGAGCGAGAAAACCACCATCAGCGGAAGATGGTCGGACCCGGTGCCTTCCAGTCTCGACACCGAATGGATAAGAACCGAGCCCTTGCTGAAAACCTGGTCGATCGGCAATCCGGCGAAGCGCAGGAAATCCGGCAGATTGATGTAGAGCCAAGTCGGCCCCGGCGAAGGCGCCACGGTCAGCTTGCCAAGATCTGCGACGCGCCGGACGGCGGCGCTCCACGGCACTGCATTGCAGTCGCCTGCCATGATCGATGTCTCGCCAAGCGATGCGAACTCTTCCGACAATCCGCCGATCTGCCGTGATTGGTTGTACGGCCATGGCCAGGTGAGGTGCACGGCTGCGACGTCGACGTCGGTTCCGCCGAAATCGACTGTCGCGATGGCAATCGCGCCGCGCCTGTCGCAGCGTGGTTGTGTGCCGGCGGCAAACGGCCGTCTGGACAGCAGCGCAACGCCGAACACGCCATTTGGGTAAGGGCAGAGGATCCGGTAGGGGTAGGCGCTGGACAGCAGTCCAAGCTTTGCCTTCCACATGTCGGATACCTCGTCGAGGGTAATCACATCAGGCTGGGTCCGGCCGATCAGCGACAGTACCTTTTCAGGCGTTGGGTTGTTGAACCGCAGGTTCATCTGCAGCAGGCGATAGACCGCCTTGTGACCGGGATAGACCGACTGGTCGCCGGGGTAAACGGGCTGGTCGCCGGGGTTGGCTTCGAAGGCTGCCTGGACTGGCCACAGGCGGGGCACTGGTAGGATGTTCGACGTGGTGGCAAAGGCAGCCCCCGCAACGAGCAGCGCTGCGGCGGCCTGCAGGCGAAACGAGGTCACGAGCAAGGGCAGCGCGCAAAGCGCCATCAGCACGGCAAGATGAACGCGGAAATGAGCGAAGGAATCGAAGGCCGGATGCAGCGTTCCGAAAAACCCAGCCACCAGCGCGACCGAGCAGCCGAGCATTGCGACGAATGCCGCCGATGTCATCATGTTTCGAACGCGTGCCATCTACTTTGCTTATCGGTAGAAATGCGGCCCAATCAAGATGGCGAAATGCCCTGCTGCGCTCTTACCAAGCTCCGGCCATGCTCCGGTCGATCGATCGGTGCTACTGGAATGCCGTTTCCGAAAAGCTTCTGAGCTTGCGCGAATGCAACCGTTCCATCGGCATCTCGGCCAGCTTTTCCATCGCCCTGATGCCGATGGTTAAATGCTGTGCCACCTGGCGCTTGTAGAACTCGGTCGCCATGCCGGGCAGCTTCAATTCGCCATGCAGGGGCTTGTCGGACACGCAAAGCAGCGTGCCATAGGGTACGCGGAAACGGAAGCCATTGGCCGCGATCGTCGCCGATTCCATGTCGAGCGCAATCGCCCGTGACTGCGACAGCCGCTGCACCGGCCCGCGCTGGTCGCGCAGCTCCCAGTTGCGGTTGTCGATGGTGGCGACGGTGCCGGTGCGCATGATACGCTTGAGGTCGTAGCCGGAAAGACCGGTGACTTCGGCGACCGCCTCCTGCAGCGCCACCTGGATTTCGGCCAGCGGCGGGATCGGCACCCAGACCGGAAGATCATCGTCCAGAACATGGTCTTCCCGCACATAGGCATGCGCCAGCACATAGTCGCCCAGTGCCTGGGTGTTGCGCAGCCCGGCGCAATGGCCGAGCATCACCCAGGCATGCGGCCTGAGCACCGCAATGTGGTCGGTGATCGTCTTGGCGTTGGAGGGGCCGACGCCGATATTGACCATCGTGATGCCGCCATGGTTCGGCTTCTTCAGATGATAGGCCGGCATCTGCGGCAGGCGCGGCGGCGCCACGCCATGGCAAGGCGCGCTTTGTCCAGCCTTGGTGACGACATTTCCCGGCTCAACGAATTCGACGTATCCGCCGCCGCCTTTCGCCATCAGCTCGTGCGCACGGGCGACGAATTCGTCGATGTAGAACTGGTAGTTGGTGAACAGCACGAAATTCTGAAAATGCTGGGGACTGGTCGCCGTATAGTGCGACATCCGGTGCAGCGAGTAGTCGATGCGTTGCGCCGTGAACGCCGCCAACGGCCTGGCTTCGCCTAAAGCCACTTCGAACGTGCCGTTGGCGATCTGGTCGTCGGTGCCGTCGAGATCCGGCACGTCGAACAGGTCACGGATCGGCCGCCTGATGCGCTCGGCTGCCGCGCCGTCGACATGGGAGCCTTCCAGGAACGCGAAATGCAGCGGGATGGGCGTCGTAGATTCCGAAACCGTGACCGGAACGCCGTGATTGCGCATGATCAGGCGAAGCTGTTCGATGAGATAGCGTTCGAAAAGGGCGGGCTGGGTTATGGTGGTCGAGAAATGCCCAGGCGTCGGCATATGGCCGTAAGCCTGCCGCGAGTCGATCTGGGTGAACGAAGTCGTGGTGACGCCGACCTCGGGGTAAAAGGCCCGGTAGCGCTTGTTGTTGTCGCCGCCTGCGGCGAGCGCCGTAAACGAATCGCGCAGGAATTTGGTGTTGCGGTCGTAGAGGGCCTGCAGGGCCGCGACGGCCTTTCCGGCATCATTGAAGATCTGCCGGCCAAACGGCTCCGGCATCACGACTGAGTCTATGGCTTGAGGATAGATTCGCTTTTCCATGACCCAATATAGAGGCTTGGCCATACGGTTGGGAGGGGCCAAAGGGTCGTTTTTCATTATTGAATGGGTTCAATGAAGGCCGATCGACCTAGCCGCGTCGCAGACTGACCAACAGCACAAAGCCGACGCCGTTCTTCTTCAACGCCGGCGCTTCGATCGTCGAGCCGGCATCGGCGCGCATCGTGGGCACGGCCAGAACCGGCGCTGCAAGAACCGTCAGGATGAGCGTCGCCCGCGGCACAAGCCGAAGGGCCTTGAAGGCGTTGGCGACGATGCGGTTCATGGTATGTT
>NZ_RZSW01000316.1:0-7117 GCF_003997375.1 Mesorhizobium sp. M5C.F.Ca.IN.020.29.1.1
ATCCTGCGCTTTGCCTCGTCCGACCTGCTCTGCTATCGCGCCGACGCCCCCCAAGGGCTCGTCGACCGGCAGAACGAATATTGGGATCCCGTCATCGATTGGGCGCGGAGCGCGCTCGGCGCCCGGTTTCACCTCGCCGAAGGGGTGATCCATGTCGAGCAGCCGCGCGAGAGCATCGCCGTGCTCGGTGTTCACCTTGCCCAGCGTGCCGACCCGCTACGGCTGGCCGCCATCCACGTCATGACCTCGTTGACGGGATCAGCGCTCCTGGCGCTGGCCGTCGATTTCGGCGAGATCGACGGCGAAGCAGCCTGGGCCGCCGGCCATGTCGACGAGGACTGGCAGGCCGAGCACTGGGGCCATGACGCGGAGGCCGTCGCCCGCCGTGCCCACCGCAAGCGCGATTTCATGGCCGCCGTCGGTCTCCTCAAGGCGCTCAAGGGCTGACGGCAATCGCCACCCTCATTCGTTTCGTGTTGCTATTAGAGCGGCGTGCGTTCCAGTTGGACGTGCGAAGTACGCTGTAACACTTTGAAATCTATGCATCTGCTTTCCGAAGATCGATTCCGATCTTCGGGCCGATGCATTGGACCAAAGTCATAATCCCAAAGACGGGCTGCCTCTGGGCGGCGCTTTCTGTCACTTCTCGCGGCGATAGCTGCGCGAGTCCGTGTCCAGTGGCACGACACCGCGCAGCATCAAGTACAGCGAGATGTCACGGGAGGACGAATTCATGGCAATGGCAGCGACCGCCGGCAGAGCAAGCCGCGGAATGACGCGGGAAGAGAAGAAAGTCATCTTCGCTTCCTCGCTCGGCACCGTTTTCGAATGGTACGATTTCTATCTCTACGGCGCATTGGCGGCCGCGATCGGCTCGACATTCTTCAACTCGTATCCGGAAGCGACGCGCAACATCTTTACGCTGCTGGTTTTCGCCGCCGGCTTCCTCGTGCGCCCGTTCGGCGCGCTGGTGTTTGGCCGCATCGGTGATCTCGTAGGTCGCAAATACACCTTTCTCGTCACCATCCTGATCATGGGCCTGTCGACTTTCCTGGTCGGCCTGCTGCCCGGTTCGGCAAGCTGGGGCATTGCAGCGCCCATTATCCTGATTGCGCTGCGCATGCTGCAGGGCCTGGCGCTCGGCGGTGAATATGGCGGTGCGGCGACCTATGTGGCCGAGCATGCGCCCGACGACCGTCGCGGCTTCTATACATCGTGGATCCAGACGACGGCGACGCTCGGCCTGTTCCTGTCGCTGGTCGTCATCCTTATCGTGCAAAATTCGCTGAGCAAGGAGGATTTCGCGGATTGGGGCTGGCGCATTCCGTTCCTGCTCTCAGCGATCCTGCTCGGCATTTCGGTCTGGATTCGCCTGTCGCTCGCCGAATCGCCGACATTCCAGCGCATGAAGGACGAGGGTAAGGGTTCCAAGGCGCCGCTGACGGAAGCCTTCGGCCAATGGAAAAATGCCAAGATCGCCATTCTGGCGCTTCTCGGCCTTACCGCCGGCCAGGCCGTAGTCTGGTACAACGGCCAGTTTTACGCGCTGTTTTTCCTGCAGAATGTGCTCAAGGTCGATGGCCAGTCGGTCAACATCATGATCGCCATCGCGCTGGCGCTCGGCACGATCTTCTTCGTCGTGTTCGGCTGGCTCTCCGACAAGATCGGCCGCAAGCCGATCATCATGGCGGGCCTGGCGCTGGCGATCGTCACCACCTTCCCGCTGTTCAAGGCGCTGACCTGGGCAGCCAATCCGGCGCTCGCCACCGCACAGCAAAATACCCGTGCGACGATTACCGCTGCGCCTGGCGACTGCAAGTTCCAGTTCAATCCGACCGGAACGCGCAAGCCTCTGACGTCGTGCGATATTGCGACGGACTTCCTTGCCAAGAGCTCGGTGCCCTATGACATCGTCACGACAGCGGCACCGGGGACTCCGGCCAGTGTCAAGATCGGCACCTCAAATGTGGCGTCCTATGACGCCGTGGCAGCCGCAGACAAGGCAACTTCAAGCGACGCCGCGTTCAAGAAGGCAATCAACATTGCATTGCGGGACGGCGGTTATCCGCTGAAGCGTGCTGCGGCCAAGGTCGCCGACCAGAAGCTTGACGCCTTCGTTGCGGCCAATCCGGAACTGAAGCTCGACGCCGCCGCAATCCGCGCCGGCGACAAGACGACGGTTGCGGCCGACCAGGCGGTCAAGGACAAGCTGCTGACGGCCGATGAGGCCGCGGCGGGAGCGCCCGAGATCACCGTCTACAGCGTCCCGGGAGCAGGCGCCTTTGCGATGTTTGCCGACCCTGAACAGGTCAGCTGGGCAAAGGTCATCGGCATCCTGTTCATCCTGGTCCTTTACGTGACCATGGTCTACGGACCGATCGCCGCGATCCTGGTAGAAATGTTCCCGACCCGCATCCGCTATACCGGCATGTCGTTGCCCTATCACATCGGCAATGGCTGGTTCGGCGGCCTGCTGCCGGCGACGGTGTGTTCGCGCTCAGCGCCTACAGCGGCGATATCTATTACGGCCTCTGGTATCCGGTGGTGATCGCGGCGATGTCGCTGGTCATCGGTACGATCTTCGTCAGGGATACGCTGGGAACGGACTTGCACGCCAAGACCTGATCCTGGGCTGAGCAATTCCAGGAAAAGTGTGAAACGGTTTTCCGTCCGGAATTGCGCATAAACAAGAGTTAGAGCGGTTCGGCGTTTCTGTGAAACGATGCACCGCTCTGACAGCAAAAATGCAAAGCCCGGCGCGAGCGATCGCGCCGGGCTTTGCAATTCGTCAAAGCGATGCGGAGGAAAGGTTTAGCTCTTCCGCTCCTGTTTTTCTTCCTCGATGGCGGCCTCGTGGTACCAGCCGCTTCCGAAATCCGTACGGTTGCGCAATGAAGCAAGTTCTGCCGCGAACTTAGCCTTTCCGCTCAAATTTGAGGCAGAAGCGCGCGCTGCCAGCGGGAACATCAGGATTTTGGCCGACTGACGGGTAGGAGTGATTTCCATAGTCGGTCTCCCTTCTTCTCCAGAGCCTTGCCGATTCAATCTTTCCCGAAGATAGGTTCTGCAATCGAGTTAGGCAATATGATTATAAAAAGATCAGTATCTGCCTGTTATTTATGCAGAAGATGCTTGTGATTGATCCGGACGCATTGCGATTACGCGGCACCGGATTGTCGGCATGCCGCAGTCAGTTTTGTCGCACCCCCGACCGGTGAAAATGGCACACGAATTGCTTTTTAATAACCCGGCAGGTCGGCTGCAGGGTGGCTGGCATGCCGGCGCCGTCCAAGGTTCGGTGATCAAAGCAACGAGAGGCTAGAATGACGAAATACAAGCTCGAGTACATTTGGCTCGATGGATACACCCCGGTTCCCAACCTTCGCGGAAAGACGCAGATCAAGGACTATGCCGAATTTCCGACGCTCGACCAGCTTCCGCTGTGGGGCTTCGACGGCTCCTCGACCATGCAGGCCGAAGGCCACTCGTCCGACTGCGTGCTGAAGCCGGTCGCCATCTATCCCGACCCCGCGCGCACCAATGGCGTGCTCGTCATGTGCGAAGTGATGATGCCGGACGGCGTGACGCCGCATGCATCCAACAAGCGCGCTACCATCCTCGACGACGAGGGCGCCTGGTTCGGCTTCGAGCAGGAGTATTTCTTCTACAAGGACGGCCGCCCGCTCGGCTTCCCCGAGAGCGGCTACCCTGCGCCGCAAGGCCCGTACTACACCGGCGTCGGCTACAGCAACGTCGGCAGCGTCGCTAGGCAGATCGTCGAGGAGCATCTCGACCTCTGCCTTGCCGCCGGCATCAACCATGAAGGCATCAACGCCGAGGTGGCCAAGGGCCAGTGGGAATTCCAGATCTTTGGCAAGGGCTCCAAGAAGGCCGCCGACCAGATGTGGATGGCCCGCTACCTGATGCAGCGCCTCACCGAGAAATACGGCATCGATATCGAATACCACTGCAAGCCGCTCGGCGACACCGACTGGAATGGTTCCGGCATGCACGCCAACTTCTCGACCGCTTACATGCGCGAAGTCGGCGGCAAGGACTATTTCGAGGCGCTGATGGCCGCCTTCGACAAGAACCTGATGGATCACATCGCCGTCTACGGCCCGGACAACGACAAGCGTCTGACCGGCAAGCATGAGACCGCGCCATGGAACAGGTTCAGCTATGGCATCGCCGACCGCGGCGCCTCGATCCGCGTGCCGCATTCCTTTATCAACAACGGCTACAAGGGCTATCTCGAGGATCGCCGCCCGAACTCGCAGGGCGACCCCTACCAGATCGCTTCTCAGATCCTGAAGACGATCGCCTCAGTCCCGACCAGCGCCGAGGTTTCGGCTGCCGCTTGAGCACGCGTCACGGCGCAGATCTGAGAGGTCTGCGCCGTGACAGTTCTCCGCCACGCCGGCTTTTTGCCAGGGCGACGACACCAACTGCTCGATTGAGTATTCTCCATCCCAAAACAAAACCCCCGCCGGATCGGTCCGGCGGGGTTTTGTTTGTCGCTTAGCCGATCCGGGTCAGATCGAATAATATCAGATCGAATAATACATGTCGTACTCGACCGGATGCGGGGTCATTTCGAAGCGCATCACTTCGGCCATCTTGAGCTCGATATAGCTGTCGATCTGGTCGTCGTCGAAGACGCCGCCGGCCTTCAGGAAGCCGCGGTCCTTGTCGAGGCTCTGCAGCGCTTCGCGCAGCGAGCCGCAGACGGTCGGGATCTTCTTCAGCTCCTTCGGCGGCAGGTCATAGAGATCCTTGTCCATCGGCTGTCCCGGATGGATCTTGTTCTTGATGCCGTCGAGGCCGGCCATCAGCATGGCGGCAAAGGCGAGATAGGGGTTCGCGCCCGGATCGGGGAAGCGGACCTCGACGCGCTTGGACTTTGGCGACGAGCCGAACGGGATACGGCAGGAGGCAGAGCGGTTGCGGGCCGAATAGGCGAGCAGCACCGGCGCTTCATAGCCGGGCACCAGGCGCTTGTAGGAATTGGTCAGCGGGTTGGTGAAGGCGTTGATGGCCTTGGCGTGCTTGATGACACCGCCGATGTAGAACAGGCAGCTCTCCGAGAGACCGGCATATTCATTGCCGGCGAAGGTCGGCTTGCCCTCCTTCCAGATCGACTGGTGGACGTGCATGCCCGAGCCGTTGTCGCCAAAGACCGGCTTCGGCATGAAGGTGGCCGTCTTGCCGTAGGCGTTGGCGACCTGGTGCACGACATACTTGTAGATCAGCATCTTGTCGGCGTTGCGGACCAGCGTGTCGAACTTGATGCCGAGCTCGTGCTGGGCAGCGGCCACTTCGTGGTGGTGCTTTTCGACACGCACGCCCATTTCGGCGAGCACGGTCAGCATTTCGGAGCGCATGTCCTGCGCCGAGTCGATCGGCGGCACCGGGAAATAGCCGCCTTTGATGCGCGGGCGGTGGCCGAGATTGCCGGTCTCGTAGTCGGTGTCGTCGTTGGACGGCAATTCGGTGGAGTCGAGCTTGAAGCCGGTGTTGTACGGGTCTGCCTTGTACTTGACATCGTCAAACACGAAGAACTCGGCTTCCGGGCCGACGAAGATCTGATCGCCGATGCCTTCCGCCTTCATATAGGCCTCTGCCTTCTTGGCGGTGCCGCGCGGGTCGCGGTTGTAGGATTCTCCGGAGATCGGATCGAGGATATCGCACAGGATGACCATGGTCGACTGCGCGAAGAACGGGTCCATATGCACCGTCTCGGTGTCGGGCATCAGCACCATGTCGGACTCGTTGATCGCCTTCCAGCCGGCGATCGAGGATCCGTCGAACATGACGCCGTCGGCAAACATGTCTTCCTCGACCTCAACGACATCCATCGTCACGTGCTGCAGCTTGCCCTTCGGATCTGTGAAGCGCAGGTCAACGAATTTTACGTCGTTGTCCTTGATCTGCTTCATGATGTCTTTGGCTGTCGTCATGTCATGTTTCCCTGTCTGATGACGTTTCGAGGAGATGATCTGAAATCAGAAACCTCAGACCGCGTCCATCCCTGTTTCGCCGGTGCGGATGCGCACGACTTCCTCGATGTTGGAGACGAAGATCTTGCCGTCGCCGATGCGGCCGGTCTGGGCCGCCTTGCGAATGGCTTCGATCGCGGCTTCGACCGCCTCGTCGCCGAGCACGACCTCGATTTTCACCTTGGGCAGAAAATCCACGACATATTCGGCGCCGCGATAGAGTTCGGTATGGCCCTTCTGGCGGCCAAAACCCTTTGCCTCCGTAACGGTGATGCCTTGCAGCCCGGCCTCCTGAAGCGCTTCCTTCACTTCGTCTAGCTTGAACGGCTTAATGATCGCTTCGATCTTTTTCATGTAAAAAGTGGCCTCCACTGCCAAAAAAGACGGGTTGTGAGCCCCGCTTGCGCCTCCTTCAAGCACGAACTGTGCCAATTTGGGGGGAATCGAAGCGGTATCACGCGATTTCGATGCCATGCCGCGTTGGGGGGTAAATTCGCGTCATTCGCTGCGTTGGCTGCGTCATGGATACTGAGAACCTACACATTGTCGGTGCTTCCGTCCGCACAATAATTGGGCAGATAGAGCATTTTGCAGGCAAATGTGCTTCGGCGAAGCCATTGTCGCGAACGATGTGCTTATAGATCGTGCCATTTCATCACCGTTTGCTTCGAACCGAAAACTGGACAATGTTTGACCCCAAGGATCGGGCTTGAGCCAATGCGGATCGGCATCCATGAACAATGAAATTTTGTCTCCGGCCGAAATGGCTGAGGCCGACCGGTTGACGATTTCCGCCGGACCACGCGACGGCATTGGCCTGATGCGCAATGCAGGTGCCGCGGTCGCTGCGGTGGTGCTCGCTCATTTTCCGGCTGCCAGGCGCGTCCACGTACTGTGCGGACCCGGCAACAATGGCGGCGACGGATACGTCGTCGCCCGCATTCTTCATGACAGCGCCGTCGACGTCTTGATGTGGGCATCCGGCTCGCCCAAAGCTGGCAGCGACGCGGCGCTCGCCGCTTCGGAATGTCCGGTGAGGCCTCGGCCGCTATCGGAATTTGCTGCCGAGACAGGCGAGATCCTGGTCGACGCGCTTTATGGGGCAGGACTGTCCAAGC
>NZ_RZSW01000317.1:0-7099 GCF_003997375.1 Mesorhizobium sp. M5C.F.Ca.IN.020.29.1.1
GCTCCAACCCTTCCAGAACCTCGATGTCGGCGGCGCTGTAGCTCTCGCTGCCGTCGCGGGATGCCGGGCGCTTCGCCGCCTGCACCAGCGGGTCGGCCGGGCGAGCGGTGGCGCGAACCGGTTGCGACTGCTTGTCCATAGTGCCGAAAAGATCGTTGTTGTCGTCCATGCTGGTCCTGGATTGCGATGCTGCGAATCACCATCCGATACTGCCACGCTTTTTGCGGGCAGGCGACGGAGGTTCCTGTTACGTTCGAGGATAGGCCTCTTACTGCAAAACCATCCGGCAACCAAGCGGCGGAAATGGGTCGAAACTCCGGCCTTCAGGGGTGGTTGCCGCATCAGCCACCCTCATTGCGTGTGCGCGGGAAATGAGGGGGCAGTCTGCGTCGCAATCGGCTGGTTCTATTCCGCCGCCCCTAGATATTCCGACAGCGGCGGGCAGGAGCAGACTAGGTTGCGGTCGCCGGCGACATTGTCGATGCGCGACACCGGCGGCCAGTATTTGGCTGATGTGTCGGCATCACCGGCGGGATAGGCCGCCTCCAGGCGCGAATAGGGATGGGTCCACTGGCCGGCCAGCGCCTCGGCCGCGGTATGCGGCGCATTGACCAGCGGATTGTCGGCCAAGGGCCATTCGCCTTTCGCCACCTTGGCTGCCTCGCCTGATATCGCGATCATCGCCTCGCAGAAGCGATCGAGTTCGCTCTTGGGCTCGGACTCGGTCGGCTCGACCATTAGCGTGCCGGCTACCGGAAACGACATGGTCGGCGCATGGAAACCATAATCGATCAGCCGCTTGGCGATATCGTCGACGCTGATGCCGGAGCTCTCCTTCAGTACGCGGGTGTCGAGGATGCACTCATGGGCGATGCGATCGTGCCTGCCCTTGTAGAGGAGCGGGAAGTGCGGCGCGAGCCGCGTCGCCACGTAGTTGGCGGAAACGATCGCCGTCTCGGTCGCCTGCTTGAGGCCGGAAGCGCCCATCATGCGGATATACATCCAGGTGATCGGCAGGATCGAAGCGCTGCCGAACGGTGCGGCCGACACGGCATGGCCCGAGCCTTCGGTGACGTGGCCGGGCAGATAAGGTCTCAGATGCGCCTTGACGCCGATCGGGCCGACGCCGGGACCGCCGCCGCCATGCGGGATGCAGAAGGTCTTGTGCAGGTTCATGTGGCAGACATCGGCGCCGATGTCGCCGGGGCGAGCGAGGCCGACCAAGGCGTTGAGGTTGGCGCCGTCGAAATAGACCTGGGCGCCATGCTCGTGAATGAGGGCGCAGAGGTGGCGCGCGCCTTCCTCGTATACGCCATGCGTCGAAGGATAGGTGAACATAAGCGCGGCGAGATTCTTGGAATGCTCATTGGCTTTGGCACTCATATCGTCCATATCGATATTGCCATCCTCGGTGCAGCGCACGACGACGACGCTCATGCCGGCCATCGCCGCACTCGCCGGATTGGTGCCATGCGCGGATGACGGGATCAGGCAGACGGTGCGGTGGCCTTCGCCGCGCGAGCGGTGATAGCCGCGAATGGCGAGCAGCCCGGCATACTCTCCCTGGCTGCCGGCATTGGGCTGCAGGCTGACCGCATCGAAGCCAGTGATCTCCGACAGCCAGCCTTCCAGTTCGCCAACCATCGCGCGATAGCCTGCCGAATGCCCGGCCGGCGCGAATGGATGCAGATTGGCGACGCTTGGCCAGCTCACCGGCATCATCTCGGCGGCGGCGTTGAGCTTCATCGTGCAGGAGCCGAGCGGGATCATGGCGCGGTCGAGCGCCAGGTCCTTGTCGGCCAGCCGGCGCAAGAAGCGCATCATCTCCGTTTCCGAGTGGTTTTCGTGGAAGACCGGCTGGCTGAGAAACGCCTTACCGCGTGGCTTGCCCGGAGTGGTGCTGGTGCCAGCAGCGCCTGCCTTGGCGCCGAACAGTGCTGCAATGGCGTCCAGATCGGCATCGGTCGAGGTCTCGTCGAAGCTGATGCCGATGTGGTCGGCGTCGATGACGCGCAGCAATCGGCCGGTCTTTTCAGCAGCGGCGGCGATCGCGCCGGCTCTGCCTTTCACTTCCACCGTCACCGTGTCGAAGCGGCTTCCGCCAAGCACCGAAATTCCTGACGCGGTGAGACCGGTCGCCAGCCGGTTGGCCAATGAATGGATTCGGCCGGCAATCGCCTGCAGCCCGGCAGGGCCATGCCAGATCGCATAGGCCGTCGCCATGTTGGCGAGCAGCGCCTGCGCGGTGCAGATGTTGGAGGTCGCCTTGTCGCGGCGGATGTGCTGTTCGCGCGTCTGCAAGGCGAGACGATAGCCGGGGCGGCCCTTGCTGTCAGTGGACTGGCCGACAAGGCGGCCGGGCATCAACCGCGTCAGCCTGTCGGAAACAGCGCAATAGGCGGCGTGCGGCCCGCCAAAGCCCATCGGCACGCCAAAGCGCTGCATCGGGCCGACGGCGATGTCGGCGCCAAGCGTAGCCGGCGCGTCGGTCAGCGTCAGGCCGAGCGGATCGGCAATGAAAACGACCAGCGTGCCGGTGGCGCGGGCCTTCTCGATTACCGCCTTGTGGTCGCCATAGACGCCAAACGTATCAGGCCAGGAAACCAGCAGAGCGGCGGTGTTGTCGTCGATCGTGTCGCCGTCGACCTCGATGCCGAGGGGCTCAGCGCGGGTGCGCACGACGTCGAGCGTCTGCGGGTGCGGCGTGCCGGCAAGCGCCACCTTGGTCCGCTTGTCGCGATGATGGCGCAATGCAATGCCGACCGCCTCGGCCACCGCCGTCGCCTCGTCGAGCAGCGAGGCCGACGCCACCGGCAGGCCGGTCAGCTCAGTGACCAAGGTCTGGAAATTGAACAGCATTTCGAGCCGGCCCTGGCTGATCTCAGCCTGGTAGGGAGTGTAAGCCGTATACCAGGCCGGGTTCTCGAACAGATTGCGCTGGATGACCGGCGGCACGTGGACGCCGTGGTAACCGGCACCGATAAAGCTCTTCAACACGGTATTTTTGGCCATCGTCGCCGAAAGCTCGGCCAGTGCCTCCGCTTCGCTCGCCGGGGCCGGCAAAACCAGCGGCCGGTCGAGCCGGATCGATCTCGGCACAGCCTGGCTGATCAGCGTCTCGACTGAGGGAACGCCGATCGTCGCCAGCATGGCTCTGACGTCATTGAGGTCGGGGCCAATATGGCGGGCCGAGAAGGCGTAGGGTGCTGCGGTCATCTTCCTGGTCCTGCTATCAACCAATATGGGCTTTGTAGGCGGTCTCATCCAGGAGACCTTCGAGTTGGCTTTCATCGGCCAGCCTCATCTTCCACAACCAGCCGTCGCTGGTCGCCGCCGAATTGACCAAAGACGGGTCCGACGAGAGCGAGGTGTTGGCCTCGGTGATCTCGCCGTCGACCGGTGCATAGACGTCCGATGCCGCCTTGACGGATTCGACCACGACGGCCGTATCGCCCTTGGCCAGCTTTTTCCCAAGCTCCGGCAATTCGACGAAGACGAGATCGCCGAGTTGCTCCTGCGCGTAGTCGGTGATGCCGACGGTGGCGATACCGCCTTCGACGCGGAGCCATTCGTGATCTTCGGTGAAATAGGTTTTTGCCATGAAGTTCATCCTTTGCGGTAGCGATGGGGCGTGAAGGGCAGGGGACTGATATCGACCGGGATTTTGGTCCCGCGAACGTCGGCGAAGAGTTTTGCGCCAGGTTTGGCCAGCGACGTCTGCACGTAACCCATGGCGACCGGATGAGCGGCCGAGGGGCCGAAGCCGCCGGAGGTGACGTGGCCGGCGGGATTGCCGTCGGTGTCGAAAAGGGCAGCGCCGGTGCGCACCGGCTGGCGGCCTTCCGGCTTCAGTCCGACGCGTTTCTGCGCCGGGCCGCGCTCCAGGATTGAACGCAATGCGTCGGCGCCGATGAAAGCGCCAGAGGCGCGAACCTCCTTTGGGATCGCCCACATCAGCACGGCGCTGGCCGGGTCGATCTTAGGCGTGATGTCCAGCCCGTGCAGGCACAGCCCTGCTTCGAGCCGCAGGCTGTCTCGCGCGGCCAACCCAACCCACATCACGCGCTCGTCCTCGAGTAGCTTGGCGACGAGATTTCGCGCATCCGCTTCCGGCAGGCCGATCTCGAAACCGTCTTCACCGGTATAGCCCGACCGGCTCATGAACCAGTTTTCGCGGGGCTCAAAGCCGTGCATGAACAGCAGCGAGCCGGTCTCGATGCCGGCGCGGGACAGGGCGGCCCAGGCTTCAGGCCCCTGGACCGCCAGGAAGACGCGGTCGAGTGCATCGATCTTGGCATCAAAATCCCCCTTTGCCTCAACATCCAGGGCAAGCCCACGAAGGTGCTTTTCGTCGGCTTCGGCATTGCCGGCATTGGCGACGACCATGAAGCGTTGCTGGCCGAGCCTGGTGACGATCAGATCGTCGAGGATGCCGGCGGCTTCATTGAGAAAGAACGTGTATTTGGACTGGGAAACTTCAAGCGCGCCGGCGTCGAACGGGCAGGCACGATTGAGCAGTGCTTCAGCGCCCGAGCCATTGATCTCGAACAGCTTCATGTGCGAGATGTCGAACAGGCCGGCATGCTCGCGGGTATGAAGGTGCTCCTTCATCACGCCGGCCGGATAGGTCAGCGGCATCGACCAGCCGGCGAACGCGCCAAAGCGCGCACCGGCGGCCGCGTGCAGGTCTTCGAGGGGAAGGTGTTTGGTGTCGTCGCCCGTCATGTCGTCTCCAGAGTCGCACGCAATCGGCCGCGAGTGGCGACCAGTCCGTGCCCCTCTGTCTGAAGCCTGAGAGACTCGCGCCCCGTAACTCTGTCGGCAGCGCTTACACCTTCGGCGCGGGGGCAAGCCCCGACTTTCCAGAGTGTCTTTCCTGTCTACGGTTCTTTTGCCTGAGAGATTTCGGGCGATTTCCCCTTCGGCGGCAGCTCTCGCTGCTCTCTCCCGCAAACAGGTAGGACTCAATTTGAGCCCTCGACTCGCCATCCATAGCCTGCGGGCGACACCTTGTCACCTCCCAGCGACACCTTACCGACAAGTCTTCGCTAACCACGCGGTTTGCCGGTTTCTCAACGAACTCCCGATATATTGGGTCCAAACGACGTTCGGACGGGGACGAAATGGGCGAATCAACGATGAGCGCGCCTGTGGCCGGGCTGACCTCGAAAAATCGGATCACAGCGGAAGACGTGGTCATGCTGCGCCGCGAGGTGTTTGGCGACGGCGTGGTGACGCGCGGCGAGGCCGAGGCGCTGTTTGCGCTCGACGCAAAGGCCAAGGACAAATGCGCGCAATGGCCTGTTTTTTTCGTCGAAGCTGTGACCGACTTCATCGTTCATCAGGAAAAGCCGGCGGGCTATATCTCGCAGGACAATGCCGACTGGCTGGTCCGAGCGATTTCGCGCGACGGCATGGTCGATAGCCGGACCGAACTCGAATTGCTGGTGCATGTGCTGGAAAAGGCGAAATCGTCGCCGAACGGGCTTTGCGTCTATGCGCTGGCGCAGGTCGCCAATGCCGTTCTGGACGGCAAGGGGCCGCTGATGCACGACGGCAAGCTGGTTCCCGGCCTGATCGCCAAGGCGGAAGTCGAGCTTCTGCGCCGCATCCTCTATGCCCATGGCGGCGACGGCAACATCGCGATCACCCGCGCCGAGGCCGAGATGCTGTTCAAGATCAATGAGCGGACAGCGGCAGCCAACAACGATCCGTCATGGAATGATCTGTTCGTCAAAGCGATCGCCAATTTCGTCATGTGCTCGGCCGGCTACGAAGCGCCGATACGCGACGTGGCGCTGCGCCGGGATTCTTTCTTCGAGCAGGCGGAACCGGGGATCGGCAGTTTCTTTGGCCGCATGGTATCGGGCGGCCTTGCCGGCATCATGGAAGCCTATCGCGCGCCGGGCGATATCGAATCCGAATGGGAATCGAAGAACAAGGCAGCCGAGGCACTGGCCCGCCGCGCCGAAACCATCGACGCCAGCGAGGCGAAGTGGCTGGCTGAGCGCATCGGCCGCGACCGGCCGCTGCGCGAGAACGAGCGCGCGCTGCTGACACTGATCAAGCATGCCTCGCCGGAAATCCATCCGGTGCTCAAACCGCTAATCGACAAGGTCGCTTGAGCAAAAGCACTAAAACACTGATCGGAAATGGCGGAGCTATGGCCTCAAATGCCGCCATACCAGTCGTAGCCATTGTCCTCCCAGTAGCCGCCCCTGCCGCCGCCGATATTGGCGAAACCGTCGACCAGTTCGATCTTGCGGAGATATTTCGGCATCTTGTAACCGATCTGGCGCTCGACGCGGACACGCAACGGCGCGCCGTTCTCGACCGGCAGCGGCTTGCCGTTCAAGCCATAGGCAAGGATCGTCTGTGGGTGACGGGCATCGATCAGGTCGATCGAACCGTAATATTTGATGGCGCCTGACAGGCTATGATCGATCGTGTCGAGGCAATGAAACATCACGTAACGCGCCTGCGGCTTGACCACCGCCTGATCAAGCACCAGCGACAGCGGCGTGCCGGTCCATTTTGCGATGCAGCTCCAGCCTTCGACGCAGTCGTGGCGGGTGATCTGGGTGCGGCTTGGCATGTTCATCAGCTGCTCGCGCGTCAGCGACAGCGGCTTTTCGACGAGGCCGGAAACCTCGAGCCGCCAGTCGGCGAAATTGTTGGCGAGCAGGCCCTTGTAGACATCGTCGTCCGGAGCGGTGACGCCGTTCGGCCGCTGCGGCTGGCGAATGTCGGCTTCGGTGAATTCCGGCGCCAGCGAATCGCCGGCAAGCAGGCGTTGCGCGCGCCAGGTAAGGCCGTTGGCGCCTTCGAGGAAGCTGCGCAGGCCGTCGCCCACGCCAAGCTGGCTGTCGAAAGCATCGCAACCCGACAGCATGATGCCGGAGACGCCGAGGCTGGCCGAGGTCAGGAATTTTCTTCGGCTTATCTGTAGTTTGGGGCTGATCTCAAACTTCGCCATCTCACGCACTCCTCTGGGGCGTCTTGCTGCCATGGGCCGCCGGCGGATCGGTTCGGTACCAGCCGGTGATGATGGAACGCAACTCGTTGATCGGGCCGGCGGCGAAGATCATCAGTATATGGA
>NZ_RZSW01000318.1:0-7090 GCF_003997375.1 Mesorhizobium sp. M5C.F.Ca.IN.020.29.1.1
ATGCCGACCTGGTCACCGCATTGAAATAGCTCACCCCCCGCGGTGTGGTTCCCGGCGGTGGTAGCTGGCTGATCTGGTCCAACCAACAGCTTTGCAAATGCTCGTTGCCGCGCTTGAAACCGCCGGATATGGTGAGGCGGAACTGGATAAAAGTTGCCATGACAACCGGTTCAGGGATCACCGTTGATTGGCAAGAGAACGCCACAAGCCTGGGCCGGGAACTCAGGTCAACAAAACAGGGAACAATCAAAATGATGATGGAAAAGTTTGCTCTACGCTCCCGCTTCTTGCTCGCGGGCGCAGCCATGTCCGCGCTGCTTCTGGCCGGCGCGCCGGCCTTTGCGGTCACGCCCGCCGACACGCTGGTCGAGGGTTTCGCCATCGATGACATCATCTCCATGGATCCGGGCGAGGCGTTCGAGCTGTCGACCGCAGAGGTCACCGGCAACACCTACGATCTCCTTGTCCGCCTCGACCTCAGCGATACCTCCAAGGTCAAGGGCGATCTCGCCGAAAGCTGGACTGTGTCTGACGACGGCCTGACCTACACCTTCAAGCTCAAGCCCGGCCTGAAATTTGCCTCGGGCAACCCGATCACAGCGGCGGACGTCGCCTATTCGTTCGAGCGCGCCATCAAGCTCGACAAGAGCCCGGCCTTTATCATCGGGCAGTTCGGCATCAACGGCGACAACGTCACTGAGAAGGCCAAGGCTGTCGATGATACGACATTCCAGTTCACCGTCGACAAGGCCTATGCGCCGAGCTTCGTCCTGAACTGTCTGTCGGCAACCGTCGCCTCGGTCGTCGACGCCAAGCTGGTCAAGGAGCATGTCGCGGCGGTGACGCCCAGTGACGATTACAAATACGACAACGATTTCGGCAACGCCTGGCTGAAGACCGGCTATGCCGGCTCCGGCGCGTTCAAGCTGCGCGAATGGCGGGCGAATGAGGTCGTCGTGATGGAGCGCAACGACAATTATCATGGCGAAAAGGCCAAGCTTGCCCGCGTCATCTATCGCAACATGAAGGAAAGCTCGGGTCAGCGACTGGCGCTCGAGGCCGGGGACATCGACGTCGCCCGCAATCTCGAGCCGAACGACCTCGACGCAATCGCCAAGAACGCCGATCTCACGACCACCAGCGCACCGAAGGGCACGGTTTTTTACATCAGCCTCAACCAGAAGAACCCGAACCTCGCCAAGCCTGAGGTTCGCCAGGCCTTCAAATATCTCGTCGACTACGATGCGTTGAGCTCGACCATCCTCAAGGGCATCGGCGAGATCCACCAGACCTTCCTCCCGAAAGGCGTGCTCGGCGAGCTGGACGAGAATCCGTTCAAATTCGACGTCGCCAAAGCCAAGGAACTGCTCGCCAAGGCCGGCTTGGCCGACGGCTTCAGCGTCACCATGGACGTACGCAGCAGGCAGCCGGAGACCGGCATGGCGGAATCGTTCCAGCAGACGCTGGGACAGGCCGGCGTCAAGCTGGAGATCATTCCCGGCGACGGCAAGCAGACCCTGACCAAATACCGCGCCCGCAACCACGACATCTATATCGGCCAGTGGGGTCAGGATTATTTCGATCCGAACTCCAATGCCCAGACCTTCGCCAGCAACCCGGACAATTCGGATGAAGGCAAGACCAAGACGCTGGCCTGGCGCAACGCCTGGGAGATCCCGGAATTGACCAAAGAAACCGAGGCGGCTCTGCTCGAGAAGGATGCGGCCAAGCGCGCCGCAATGTACCAGGATCTGCAGAAGAAGGTCCTCGAAACCAGTCCTTTCATCATCATCCACCAGCAGTTGGAAGTGGCCGGCCTGCGCAAGAACCTCAAGGGCTTTGCGCTCGGCCCGAGCTTCGACACCAACTTCGTCGGGCAGATCTCCAAGGAGTGATGTCGGCGGACTTGCCGCATGAGCACTGTTGAAAGCGAAGCGACGGCAGGGCGCGGCAGCGCCCGTGCTGTCGCTGTCGCGTCGGCGATTGCCCGCTTCCTGGTCATCGCGATAACCACCTATCTCGGTCTTCTCGCGGTGACCTTCTTCATCGGGCGGGTCATCCCGATCGACCCGGTGCTGGCGGTGCTCGGCGACCGGGCGCCGGCCAATGTCGTCGAGCGCACCCGCCGCGAGATGGGTCTCGACCTGCCGCTGGTCGAGCAGTTCTACATCTATGTGAAGAATGCCCTGAACGGTAATTTCGGCACGTCGGTGCTGACCACCAATCCCGTCATGACCGACATCCGCCGCGCCTTTCCTGCGACGATCGAACTGGCGACGCTGGGGACGCTGATCGGTGCATTCCTCGGTGTGCCGCTCGGCGTGCTGGCCGCGGTCCGGCGCGGCAGCATCATCGACCAGATCGTCCGCATCATCGGACTGGTCGGCTACTCCGTGCCGATCTTCTGGCTGGGACTGCTGGCGCTTGTGCTGTTCTATGCCAAGCTGCAATGGGTGGCTTTTCCCGGCCGTCTCGATATCGTCTACGAGTATACCTTCACCCCGATCACCGGCTTTTATCTCTTGGATGCGCTGTGGCAGCGGCAGTGGGATGTATTTCGTGATGCCTTCCGCCACATCATTCTGCCGGCCTCGCTGCTTGGCTATTTCTCGCTTGCCTATATCAGCCGCATGACGCGATCGTTCATGCTGAACGAGCTTGCCCAGGAATATATTGTGGCGGCGCGCGCCAAGGGCCTGTCGGAAGCACGCATAATCTGGGGCCACGGGCTGCGCAACGCGGCGGTGCCGATGGTCACCGTGATTGCGCTTTCCTATGCCGGCCTGCTCGAAGGCTCGGTGCTGACCGAGACGGTGTTCTCGTGGCCGGGCATCGGTCTCTACATCACCAATTCCCTGCAGAATGCCGACATGAACGCGGTGCTCGGCGGCACCATCGTCATCGGCTCGGTCTTCATCGGCATCAACCTTCTGTCCGACCTGCTCTACCGGGTGCTCGATCCAAGGACCAAGGTACGATGAGCGCTGAAGCAATCCAGAGCCGCCGCGACTGGCTGCTCAGCGAGCGGCCGGCGTCGCGCATGCAGGCAAGGCTCGGCCGCGCCTATGTCGCGTGGCGGCGCTTTTCCGCCAATCGGCTGGCGTTTCTCGGCCTGCTCATCATCATCGCTTTGCTGGTGGTCGCGGCCCTTGCCGATGTGCTGGCGCCCTATTCGCCGACATTCGGCGACCTCAAGGGTTCGCGCCTGCTGGCGCCGAGTGCCGCGCACTGGTTCGGCACCGACGACCTCGGCCGCGACATCCTTTCGCGCATCATCTTCGGTTCGCGATGGACGCTCTACGTCGTCATACTCGTCGCCATCATCGCCGCCCCTATCGGCCTGTTGGTCGGCGCGGTCGCCGGCTATGCCGGCGGCTGGATCGATGCGATCCTGATGCGCATCACCGACATCTTTCTTGCGTTTCCGAAGCTGATCCTGGCGCTGGCCTTTGTCGCCGCACTTGGCCCCGGGATCGAGAATGCGGTGCTCGCCATCGCCATCACCTCATGGCCGCCCTATGCGCGTATTGCCCGTGCCGAAACGCTCACCGTGCGCAATTCGGACTACATTAAGGCGGTGCAATTGATGGGTGCTTCGCCATTCCGCATAGTGCTTCGCCACATCATGCCGCTCTGCATCTCCTCGCTGATCGTCAGGGTGACGCTCGACATGGCCGGCATCATCCTGACCGCCGCCGGTCTCGGCTTCCTCGGCCTCGGCGCGCAGCCGCCGCTGCCGGAATGGGGAGCGATGATCGCGTCGGGCCGCCGCTTCGTGCTCGACCAGTGGTGGGTGGCCGGTGCACCGGGCTTTGCCATCCTCATCGTCAGCCTCGGCTTCAACCTGCTCGGTGACGGCTTGCGCGACGCGCTCGACCCCCGGAGTGGTGACCAATGAGCGGCGATCAATGAGCGGCGGCCAATGAGCGGCGACCCAATGAGCACCCTGCTGGAGGTCGACGATCTGCGCGTCACCTTTCCGACGCGTACCAGCCGCATCGAGGCGGTGCGCGGCGTCTCCTTCTCGCTTGGCCGCGAACGGCTCGGCATCGTCGGCGAGAGCGGTTCCGGCAAGTCGCAGACCGGCCGCGCCATCATGGGCCTGACCCCGCCGCAGGCCGAGGTCACTGCCAATAAACTCGCCTTCGACGGCATCGATCTGCTCGCGGCCCCGCCCCGCGACCGCCGTGCGTTGCGGGGAAAACGCATCGCCATGATCCTGCAGGATCCGAAATATTCGCTCGACCCGGTGATGAGCATCGGCCGTCAGATCGTCGAGACGCTGCGCACGCATGAGAAGGTCGGCAAGGCCGAAGCCCGCGACCGCGCGCTCGCCATGCTGGAGGCGGTGCAGATCCGCGATCCCGCCCGTGTCTTCGACCTGCATCCGCACGAGGTGTCGGGCGGCATGGGCCAGCGCGCCATGATCGCCATGATGCTGATCGCCGGGCCGGAAATGATGATCGCCGACGAGCCGACCTCGGCGCTCGATGTCACTGTGCAACTCGACGTGCTCGGCATTCTCGACAGGCTGGTCAGCGAGCGCGGCATGGGGCTGATCTTCATCTCGCACGACCTGCGCCTGGTCTCGTCCTTCTGCGACCGGGTGATCGTCATGTATGCCGGCAAGGTCGTCGAGCAGCTGGCGGCGTCGGAACTCGGCCGTGCCCAGCATCCCTATACGCGCGGCCTGCTCAACTGCATGCCCAAGATCGGCGCCGACCGTCACCCGCTGCCGGTGCTCGACCGCAAGCCGGAGTGGGCGGCATGACATCAGCGCTTTCCGTCGACAGGCTGGAGGTGGTCTTCGACCGGTTTCGCGCGCTGAAGGGCGTCAGCCTCGAAGTGCAATCAGGCGAATCCTTCGGCCTGGTCGGCGAATCCGGCTCCGGCAAATCGACGCTGCTGAGGGCAATCGCCGGTCTCGCGCCGATCGCTTCGGGCAGCATCACGGTCAACGGAAAAAAACTCGGCGCGCGCCGCCACAAGGCTTTCTATCGCGAGGTGCAGATGGTCTTTCAGGACCCTTACGGCTCGCTGCATCCGCGCCAGACCGTCGACCGCCTGCTGCAGGAGCCGCTCGCCATCCACGGCTTTGCCGATGGCGAAAAGCGCATCCAGCGGGCGCTGGACGAGGTCGGTTTGGGAACCGGCTTCCGCTTCCGCTATTCGCATCAATTGTCGGGCGGCCAGCGCCAGCGCGTGGCGATTGCGCGCGCCCTGATCCTCGAACCGTCGATCCTGCTGCTCGACGAGCCGACCTCGGCGCTCGACGCGTCGGTGCAGGCCGAAGTGCTTAATCTGCTGGAGGAGATCCGGCGGCGGCGCAAGCTGACCTTCCTGATGGTCAGCCACGACCTCGCCATCATCACCCATATGTGCGAGCGGCTGATGGTGATGCAGAACGGCGAAGCGGTGGAAAATCTGGCGGCGAGCGACCTTGTCAAGCGGCACGTGACCAAGGATTACACGCGCAACCTCTTGCGGGCCAGCGACGGGTTTGTCAGGACGGCGTGAATCAAATTTCAGCGACGCTAACGGCAGCAGGCCCAACGACCCGGCGGCGGTGCCAACTTGAGGAAAACATGAAATAAGATCAGAACAATTCCCGGCAATCATCCAAACGAGAACGGGCGCCGGCCCGGCGAGGGACATCATGAAGAATTCAGCCATTTCCGAACGCAAGAACCAGTCGATCTCGCGCGGCGTCGGCATGACCACGCAAATCTATGCCGACCGCGCCGAGAACTCGGAAATCTGGGATGTCGAAGGCCGCCGCTACATCGACTTCTCGTCCGGCATCGCCGTCGTCAACACCGGCCATCGTCACCCGAAGGTGATCGAGGCGGTCAAGACGCAGCTCGACCGCTTCACCCACACCTGCCACCAGGTGGTGCCCTATGAGAGCTATGTCAGGCTGGCCGAACGGCTGAACGGCATGCTGCCGGGCAAGTTCGAAAAGAAGACCATCTTCGTCACCACCGGCGCCGAGGCGGTGGAGAATGCCGTCAAGATCGCCCGCAACGCCACCGGCCGGCCGGCGGTCATCGCCTTTGCCGGCGGCTTCCATGGCCGCACCTTCATGGGCATGGCGCTGACCGGCAAGGTCGTGCCCTATAAGGTCGGCTTCGGCGCCATGCCGGCCGATGTCTTCCACGCGCCGTTCCCGGTAGCGCTGCACGGCATCTCCGTCGCCGATTCGCTGGCCGCGCTCGACCGCCTGTTCAAGGCCGATGTCGATCCTGCCCGCGTCGCCGCGATCATCGTCGAGCCGGTGCAGGGTGAGGGCGGCTTCTACGAGGCGCCGCGCGAGTTCATGTCGGCACTGCGCAAGATCTGCGACCAGCACGGCATGCTGTTGATCGCCGACGAGGTGCAGACCGGCTTTGCTCGCACCGGAAAGATGTTCGCCATGGATCACCACGAAGTGGCGCCCGACATCACCACCATGGCCAAGAGCCTCGCCGGCGGCTTCCCGCTGTCGGCGGTCACCGGGCGTGCCGAGATCATGGATGCGCCGAACCCGGGCGGGCTCGGCGGCACCTATGGCGGCAGCCCGATAGGCGTCGCCGCGGCGCATGCGGTGCTCGATGTGATCGAGGAGGAAAACCTCTGCGACCGCGCCAACACGCTGGGCAACAGGCTGAAGCAGCGGCTGCAATCGATCCGCGACGACACGCCGGAGATCGTCGATATCAGAGGCCCCGGCTTCATGAACGCGGTTGAGTTCAATGAAGTCAAAAAGGGCTTGCCGTCGGCCGAGATCGCCAATGCCGTCCGGCTGAAGGCGCTCGATAAGGGCCTGATCCTGCTCACCTGCGGCGTATACGGCAACGTCATCCGTTTCCTCGCGCCGATCACCATCCAGGACGGCGTCTTGAACGAAGCGCTCGACATCCTGGAAAGCTCGATCCGTGAGGTCCGGGCCGCCTGACCCTCGCCTTCTTGGGATGTGTTGAGACTCAGGTCAGGCCGAGCCGAGAATGGTGGGTCCCGAGAACCCGAACGGAGCGGACATTTTGGTCCGTGAGTACCGGAAGCGCAGGAAACCACCCGTTCGCAGGCCGGCATCACCTGAATACCAACATAT
>NZ_RZSW01000319.1:0-7087 GCF_003997375.1 Mesorhizobium sp. M5C.F.Ca.IN.020.29.1.1
GGGCAGCGAAATAGAGGCCGATGCCGACAGCTGCGAGCAGCGTCACGCCGAGGAAGATTGCGGTTAGAGGCAGGCGGGGGCCTCTCGCCCGCCTGTCGTCGCGGTCGGGCATCACCTCTGCGTCGTCGTCTCCGGTCGATGGAGGGGACGACAAGTCGATCTCCGGCGCACCGGGAAAAGCCGCTTCCGGCATGATATCGGGAACGACCGGCAAGACGCGCGAGCGCGGCGCGTCGGCAGCAGGGGGCGCGTAGGAAGCATGGGGCGCTTCGGATGCAGGAGGCTTCGCCGGACCATCGATAACGACGTCAGGCGGGGACACGGGTTCAGCATCGGCGCCGCCATCCGGTTCGGCTTCGGCTTCGCTGTCGGCCGGCTGCTTCACCGCCGGTGCGGCAGCGTCATCATCGGTCGGCCGGCCCACGCCGGAAACCGCCGGCAGGAACTCGGATTCGATTTCGGTGATCTTGGCCTGCACCGCCTTGCGGCGCTTGATGGCGACTTCCACCGTCACGCCCGGGTTGGCCTGCAGGGCACGGTCAAGTGCGGCGAAGGCCGATCGATAGACCCGCTCGCGAAACGCGCGGTCTTCGGCATTGCCTTTCTCGAAGGCATTCCGGATCGCTTTTTCGATCGCGTCCAAACGGGACCCCTCTGCACGTACGGTCACATTGTCATGATCGTTAGCCGTAGGCGATCAATCAATCAACGGGCCAGCGGCCGCATTCTGCCTTGGCGAGGCATCCAAAGCCCATTTCGGCGGTTTTCGTTAAAGGAATCAACATTTTTCGCCGGTTTCCCGATGCAGCGGCGACGCGACCGCGCAACCTGCCGGTACGGCATCGCGCCACCGAATGACGGATCGGCGCGGCGGCCGCTTGTAGGCGCGGCATGAGCCCACACGAAATGCCAAGTCCCATCTTGAATTTATGGTGGGTTGCGTCTATCACCCAGCGCATCTTGGAGGCCTCGGCTTCCCGGGCCGCTTTAGCTCAGTTGGTAGAGCACATCATTCGTAATGATGGGGTCAGGTGTTCGAGTCACCTAAGCGGCACCAAGATTTTCAAGGGTTGCGGGCCCAAAGCGCTCCTCACCACACCGCAAATTCGAGATCAGGACACATTTCGGGACACAAAACCGAGCGTCGGTGGTGTCGATAGTCGCCAGGACCAGCAAGGAGCGCCATGGCTCGCAGCCCCAAGGACGATACCAATATGAGTTCGTGGAGCGTGCTGCAACCCCCGCATAGCTGGCTGTTTGCAGCCGATAACCTCCATGCTCAAGCGACGGCTCTTGCCCGCGCAAAAGGAAAAGGGCTGATCGTTCAGATCGACGCGAATGACAAGGTCCTGGGCCACTGGGACGAGGCGAATAAGGCGGTCTTTCTGCTAGGTGGATCGCCCCTTGAGAATGCCATCAAGGCATTCCTCATTTATGAGAACCCGACATCATGGATCTCGAATGGTGGGCTCATTCGCCGGTCGAGCTCCAAAGTCGGTCGAGGCTGATCCCTTACAAAAATAGGCACCGGCTCGTGCTCGCTACCTTCGAGATCGGGTTAGAATCTTGGGCTAGCTATCCTTGCGCCCTCTCGGTCGAAGCGTCGGCGCCTGAGCCTGCAATGACGAACGCAATCTGAACCGGCTATATTTTTCCTGATGCGCGCTATGGCCGTCGGCTTCAGCGGCTGCTTTCGCAGGGGTACTGGCAGGGCCCGCACGGGTTCAAAGGCCGATGGACATTTCGTGGCGATTTTCTGATCGCGGCAAGGAAGGTTTAGGGCCGCGCCGGCCACCTTGGACACGTTGGACAGTCACGCGCGCGAGCCCATCAGATCAGCCTGGGCTGCACCAGGCCTGATCGGTGCGCTTCCGGCAGCTTCGGATGCTGGTGGCCGCAGCCTTCCCGGCCGAACTCGTAGATCTCGAGACCGACCTCATCGTGCAGCCACGCGCTGACGTAGCCGCGGTGACAGAAAGGTGACAGAGAAATTGGCGTATCGCGGCCGCTCCCAGCAAAGGAGCGCCGCCGACCGGCCTCGTGCCAGATCCCTCGATCCGGCAAACGGTTTCACCTGGATCGAGCCTGGCGAGCTGATCAAGGTAACGCCGGCGATATTCGTCGACGTCGACGCTCTTGAACCATTCGCCGGGGGCGAGTTCGCGCAGCGCGGGGATCTCCCGAAGGCGATGCGGCGCCCACCGCGCGATCGATATCAGCGCGAACTGCGGCGGGAGCTGGGTAAACTCGGGAGGCTGATCAGTGCGCGTTATCCATCCTGTCCTCGCTCTTCAGGCATCAGGAGTGATTAGCCTCAGAGGCTTGGCCATTGCGCTCAACAACCGTGGGGTCAGAACGGCGTGGGGCGGCCAATGGGAGGCCTCGAACGTTCGCAACTGCCTTACATCGAAAAGTAGAACGGGCCTGCCACTCTAGCTTCGCGTCCCCCCAGTTCCGCACTGCAGTCGGACTTGATGTTCGAATTGCCGCTCATCTTGATCGTGTCGGCAACGATGCGCAGGCAGTTGCTGCTTGTTCCGTTGTTACCATTGTAGGTCAGGTCGCCATAGGGGAAGTATAGGACGCCGTTCAGATCAGTGGCGCCATTTCCATTGAACAGGTGGGACGATGTGTTCGCTCGTGCCGACATCATCAGCATGCCGGCATAGTCGCCTGTCTGCGGCGCGCTCAATGACAACGAACCGTTGCCGTTCACTGTTATGCCGCCATCAGCCATGAAGATGGTCACGCCGGCGCCGGTCACTGTGCCTTTGACGGAAAGAGAACCTTCGACATAATAGAGACCCGGCTCCAGGGTTTTATCGCCGCTCAGATCGAGATTTCGATACCGCCCTGGACTGACTGTCAAGTCGCCAGCTTTCGGATTGGGATACAAGATTGGTGGTACCGGTTCCACCAGGTTACCCCATGGGTCAGGCAGTCGCCACGCATTGACGCGATTTTGCTCACAATCGGTGATCAGTCCGCTGGTCGCCACTATTCCGCCAGATGATTGAATGCAGTCCGCCTCAAGGGACGCGTCGCCGCCAACATAGATGGAATCCGGAGCAGACGAATTGGAAGCGATAACGCAGCCATCCATGATGACTGTGGTGCTCCCGGCCGCCTCGAAGGCGCGCGGCGCGGCCCGGTTGAGGGCATAGATGCACGCAGTATCACCATTGTTGGACGTTATGCGGGACCGGACGAGAATCTTGGTGGTTGACGGTCCATCGCCGCCGATTGAGCGCGGAATGAGATAGGTGTAGTTGAGGCTGGATTCAGTCCTGAGGCTCTGGCTTCCGTCGTTTTCCGTCGCCAGACCGTGATAGACGAGCGAGGGTATGTTATCCGCGCTTGCATCGACCGATGCCAAGTTGGCTTTGAGTAGCTTGTCGCCAAGAGCCTGTAGCTCACCGTCGCTCAGGCCCGAGTTGACCTTAACGGCGATCTCCATGCTTGCTGCATCCAGAGCCGATTGAAGCCTGCTCCGCTCGCGGTTCATGTTCGCGAAATCCACCGCGGCGCCGACTGCTGCAAGCATAGGAAGCAGCATGACAACGAGACCGGTCGCAAAGTTACCGCGGCTGTCTCGAAAGAACCGTTTCACAAGCAGAATTTGGTGCATCATGCCGGCAAAATGCATCCCTGCGGCGAAGAAGTTGTTTCATTGATCACTAAACTCTTAAGTAGGACGGAATTCATCCTCACAGAAAAGCTGCCGGACGGTCAAACCGCTGTCCGGATGGAGGATGCGGCCGTTCCGTGGCCGCGAATGCAGAGCGCTCTCAGCGAGCGGGTGCAGGTATCGCTCGACTGTGCACAGCGCCGAACGGTTATCCGTCGCTAATTCTATTGAAAAATAAACATTCGAAATGGGTGATCGCAGGACTAATCGTGACCTATTCCAGTTTAGAAGGGCAAGTTCTGGCGCTGAACAACACGCCAGATCCGTTCTACGCCACCATTTCGCTCCAGAACCGATCTAGCCAGGCTTTCTACAATTTTTCACGTTGGATCCCGCGGCGGCCTGTAAGCCAATCTGCAATTCGTTGGATCCGGCAACGGTTCGAACGCTGCTACGACTTGTTCATCAGTGCGAGGTTGGCATCGACCACCGAGGTATCGGTCATTCCTGCCTTGGCCTCCAGAAGCAATTCGCGGGCTTTTTTCTTGTTGCCGCGCAACAATTGCGAATACCCCATATTGTTGAGGATGTGGGCCCGGCGGCCGGCAACCACAACAAGCTGATCGTAAGCGCGGTCGGCAAAATCGAAGCGGCCGAGCTGGTCGTAGGAGGCGGCAAGTCCCAGCCATGCCTCGGCATTGTCGGACCGAAGTTCCACCGCCTTGCGGAAGTGCTTTTCCGCCAACCCATAATTGGCTTCGCGGAACTGCGTCTTGCCAGATACGAGATCAGCCCTGCTGATGTCGGTCGTCGCCGGAGCGATCGACGTGGTCTCGGTGACGTCGACGCTGCTCGTCGTGCATCCCGTCACAATCGTCACGACTGCGACCGCAGCCAACGCGGCGAATTTCGATTGCCCCATAATCTGCCCCATCCGGCCGCTTGGCGGGCCGTCTCATCAAGCACCATAGCGGGTTCGGCTTAAGCTTCGGTGGCGGGTTTCGAGCAAATATTAGGAAAGCCGAACATATTGGATTAACTATCGACTGGAGCGGGATCAGTCGCCTGCCGTCATTTTCACGATGATCGGGATGATGGCGATCATCAGCACGACTGGCAGGATGCAGATCGTAACCGGCACCGACATCTTTGCCGGCAGCGCGTGCGCCTTTTCCTCAGCTATCGACATGCGCTTGTGACGCATCTCGTCCGAATAGACCCGAAGCGCGCCCGAGAGGCTGGTGCCAAGCTCCTTCGATTGCTGAAGCAGCGTGGCGAAGGAGCGTACCTCGTCGAGGCTCAGGCGATCAGCCAACGATTTCAGCGCATCGTCAAGGCTGCGCCCTGCCCTGAGTTCGAGCGAGACAAGCTGAAGGTTCTGGCTGAGCGAGGGATAAGTGATGAAGAGCTCTTTCGACACTCGCTCGATCCCGGCCTCCATGCTCATGCCGGCGTCCGCGCAGACGATCATCAGGTCCATGAAATCGGGAAAGCCATTGCGGTATTCCCGCCTTTTCGTACGGACCTGCGAGGTCAATACAAGACCCGGCAGAAAATAACCGGCGCCACCGGACATGATGATAAAAGTCCATCGGCTCGGAACTGCCGATTCAGCACCAAACCAGCGGACGACCAGAAACGCACCAACGGCTCCAGCCAGGAAGCCGACAAAGCGGATGACAAAAAACCTGCCGACCGCGCCTGGATCCATGTGACCAGCCTGGATGAGTTTCATCCGCAGCCGCGCAACGTTTTCCGGATCGCTTTTGGCGTAGAATTCATGGGCGGTTTTCATCGCCTTGTCGCGGACGGCGCTGGCGTTCCGTTTCGGCGCGGCGGTCGGCTTGGGTGCCTCCGCAACCTCGGAGACTTCGACCTTGAGCCGGCGCTTCAAGTCGCCGCGTCCTCCACGCGCGGTACTCCACTGCCAGACAATCGCTCCTCCTCCCACGGCGAGCAGCAAAAGCGCCAGCGACGTCGGGCGAAGGGAGGCAAGGAGGCCGATCAGGGTTTCCATGTCAGAATTTGAAGTTCGACATCTTGAACATCATGGCGTTGCCCAGCATCAGCCATAAGATCGAACCGCCCAACAGATACCAAGTCATCGGCTCGCCCCAGACGCTCTCGTAGAATTGCGGCATCATGACCATGATGCCGACCATCAGCAGCGCCGGTACGGCGGTCAGGATATATGCCGACATGCGGCCCTCGGTCGAGATTGCTCGCACTTTGCGCCGCAGCTTTCCGCGCTCGCGGATGACCGACGACAGACCATCCAGGATTTCGCGCAGATTGCCGCCTGAGCTGCTCTGGATCGACACAGCGGTGACGAACAGCGGCAGGTCCTCGTGTCCGACGCGCTCGAACAGCGAATGCAGCGCGGAAACCAGGTCGGAGCCATAGGTCACTTCGTCGGCGATCACGCCGAATTCGGTGCCGATCGGGTCGGCCATTTCACGCGCCACCATCGAGATCGCCACCGGAACCGGATGCCCTGCCTTGAGGCTCCGCGTGATGAGTTCCAGGGCTTCTGGAAGCTGCATTCCGAACATCTTGTGCCGCCGCTTGCGCAGGAACCGCAGGGCCACGATCGGAAAGACCAAACACATGACCGGAAGCACTGCCAGTGCAATAATCAGCGGCAGGCCGTAGGAAACGGCAAACAGGCAGATGCCAAGCGCCAGACCCGACGTGATCAGCAAAAATTTCGGCAGCGGTAGGACCATGCCGGACTGGATCCGCAGCTCCCGAATCCGGTCGAGCGAAAGCATCGAAGCACCGCCTTCCATCCCACGCTCTTTGCGCAGTTGGATCAGCACCTGCTCTTGGCTGAGGTTTTTCTCCTGCAGCTTCATTCGCCGATTGATCGCCATGCGGCGATCCCGGTGCCCGGCGTAAAGCAGGTAAAACGCTTCGGCGATCATGATGCCGGTCAGGCCGGCGCCGGCATAAATCACATAGATGGCGCTGAATCCCTCGAGCATTGATTATTCCTGCTGTCTGCCAGGCTCGAAATACCGCCCAGGAAATTCGATGCCCATCGCCTTCAGGTCTTCGAGGAAGCGCGGGCGCAGGCCGGTCGCCTCGAAGTGGCCAAGGATCGTCCCGTCCGCTTCCATGCCGGTGCGCACGAAGCGAAATATCTCCTGCATCTGGATCACGTCGCCTTCCATCCCGGTCACTTCGGCGACGCTCGTGACCTTGCGCTTGCCGTCGGACAGCCGGGTAAGCTGCACGATGATGTCGAGCGCGCTTGCGATCTGGCTGCGGATCGACTGCACGGTCATCGGCATTCCGGTCATGCCGAGCATCTGTTCGAGACGGGAAATCGCGTCGCGCGGCGTGTTGGCATGAATGGTCGCCATCGAGCCTTCGTGGCCGGTGTTCATCGCCTGAAGCATGTCGAAGGCTTCCTCGCCGCGGCACTCGCCGAGGATGACGCGGTCCGGTCGCATGCGC
>NZ_RZSW01000031.1:0-24548 GCF_003997375.1 Mesorhizobium sp. M5C.F.Ca.IN.020.29.1.1
CAGAAGCACCTTGGGCTGGTTGACCAGCGCGCGGGCGAGCGCGACGCGCTGGCGCTGTCCGCCAGAAAGCTGGCTGGGACGGCGGGCGCCGTAGCCGGGAAGCCGGACCAGCGAGAGCGCCTCCTCCGCCGCCTTCTGCCGCTCGGGCTTGCCGACGCCCTTGACCATCAGGCCGTAAGCGACGTTGTCGAGCACGTTCAGATGCGGGAACAGCGCGTAGTCCTGGAAGACGGTGTTGACGTTGCGGCGATAGGGCGGGACGCCTTCGGCGCGTTCGCCGAAAATGGAGATCGACCCCGATGTCGGCTGCTCGAAGCCGGCGATTAACCGCAGGCAGGTCGTCTTGCCCGAACCCGAAGGTCCAAGCATGGCGAAGAACTCGCCCGGCGCGATATCGAGGTCGACCACGTCGACGGCGCGCACGCTGCCGAAATGGCGCGAGACTCTGGCGAACGAAACGGCGGAGGTCATGGGCTGTCCCAGGCTGATCAAATTCAGGCGACGGCGCTGCCCCTCATCCGCCTGCCGGCACCTTCTCCCCGTATAGTGACGGAGAAGGGGCTAGCCGCAACGCTCGCGATCCCCCTCTCCCCGTTCTTCACGGGGAGAGGGTAAGGGTGAGGGCAGGGCTGCGCTCTCACAACGAGCGTGACGAACTCACCGCCCGCCGATGACGCCGATATAGTCCGACACCCAGCGATAGTAAGGCACGCACTGGTCCTGGGTGGCGCACTTCGACACCGGCGTCTTCCAGAACTTGATCTTTTCGAAGTTGCCGTAGCCGTTGGTCTTGCAGCCTTCGTCGCCGAGCAATTCGTTGCCCTTGCAGGCAGCCGGCACCACCGGGAGCGAACCGAACCAGGCGGAGACATCGCCCTGCACTTTCGGCGACAGCGAGTGCTCCATCCACATATAGGCGCAGTTCGGGTGGGCTGCGTCGGCCGCCAACATGGTCGTGTCGGCCCAGCCGGTGACGCCTTCCTGGGGAATGGTCGAAGCGACGGGCTTCTTGGCGGCAATCAGCGTGTTGACCTGATAGGGCCATGAACCGGAGGCGACGACGCCTTCGTTCTGGAAGTCATCGACCTGAATGGCAGCGTCATGCCAGTAGCGTCCGACCAGCGTGCGTTGGACGCGCAGCAGATCGAGGGCGGCCTTGTACTGATCCTCGGTCAGCTCGTAGGGATCCTTGATGCCGAGCTCCGGCTTGTGGAACATCAGATAATTGGCAGCGTCGGCAATGTGAATCGGCCCGTCATAGGCCTGGACGCGGCCCTTGTTCGACTTGCCGTCAGGCAAGGTCATCTCCTCGAAGACGACGTTCCAGCTCTTCGGCGCTTCCTTGAACACCTCCGTGTTGTACATCAGCACATTCGGTCCCCACTGGTAGGGGGCCCCGTAGTGGACGCCGCCAACCGTGAACCACGGCGCATCCTTCAGCCGGTCGTCGACCGTGCTCCAGCTCGGGATGAGATCGGTGTTGATCGGCTGGACCCGCTTGCCGGCGACGAGGCGCAGCGAAGCGTCGCCCGAGGCGGTGACGAGGTCGAAGCCGCCCTCATTCATCAGCGCGACCATCTCGTCGGAGGTGTTGGCGGTCTTGATGTTGACCTTGCAGCCTGTGTTCTTCTCGAAAGACGTGACCCAATCATAGTTCTTGTCGGTTTCGCCGCGTTCGATGTAACCAGGCCAGGCGACAATGTTGACCTGGCCTTCGCCCTTGCCGAGTTCCTTGACTTGGGCGATCGCCTGGCCGGAGAAGGCCAGCGCGACCGTCAATGCAGTGCACGACTTCAGGAATGAGTTCATCATCGATCTCCCATTTGAGGGGCCGCACTCTCGCGGCGGCTTTGGTCCCTGATTGTGAAAGTGCTGTGAAATTTCCGGTTTCGCAAATTCATTTGTCAGAAAGGCGATATCGGTTTTTCCGATAGATTAACGACCAATCTTCTCCGGCCGCTGTCGGACCATGCGCTGCGACTGTGCAAGCCCGATGAAGTCGCGCGCGGCCTGGGGCAGGCCGGAGCCGCGCCGCCAGACGGTGCCGACCTGAACAACCGGCAAGGAGCCCGAAATATCGCGCGATTCGATGCGGTCGCCTTCGAGCGACCATGGCCGGTAGACGAGGTCGGGCAGCAGCGCCACGCCGGCGCCGGTAGCGACGAGGCTGCGCACCGCTTCGACCGAGCGGGTGCGGAAGGCGACGTGCGGCTTAGCGCCGATCGCCGCCAGCAGTTTTCCGGTATTCTCCTCGATCTCGTCGACGGTCAGCATGATCAGCGGCTCCGAGGCGATATCGCCAATGCCGATGATGTCGGCGCCAGACAGCGGATGGCCAAGCGGCAGCCATAGCCGATAGGCCGAGACTTCGAGAATTTCGGACTGCAGGGCGGTGCGGTCGCGCAGGTTCGAGGTGACCATGACGGCGATGTCGAGCTTGCCGCCGATCAGCAGATGTTCGAGGTAATCGCCATTGTCTTCGATGGCCGAAATCTCAACGCCCGGATAAGCGCGGCGATAGCGGGCGAGAAGGTCCGACAGCACATAGCCGGCGACCAGCGAAGTGACACCGAGTTGCAGCCGGCCGCCCGCCGCCGCTTGCTCGCCGAAGAAGGCGCGGCGCGCGTCGGAAACGTCGGCAAGTATCTTTGTCGCGTGGCGCAGGAACTGATGGCCCTTGTGGGTGATGTTCAGGCCGCGCGGATGGCGCTCGAACAGTTCGACGCCGAGATCGCCTTCGAGCTCCTTGATCGCCTCGGTGACCGACGATTGCGAGATGGACAGATTCTGCGCAGCACCCGACACCGTGCCTTGCTCGGCGACGGCGATGAAGAATTGCAATTGGCGGATTGTGAAGGCCATCGCCGAACTAAACACCGGGATGGCAAGGAAGAAAAGCCGCCGATCTCAGGCTCACCGCTTTACTGCCCTGGCCAGGTCAGGTCCCGCTATCGTCACCGGCAATGCTGAGCCGTGCGCCCGCTTGCCCAAGGGCGGAGGCGATGGCGCGCGGCGGCGGCCGATCGGTGACGAGTTCGGAAAAACCGTCGAGGCCGCAGACCTGGACGAGGCCCTGGCGGCCGAACTTGGTGTGGTCGGTGATGACGAGCGAGCGCTGGCCGCGAGACAGCACCATGCGGGCGAATTCCGCCTCTTCCAGATCATAGTCCATCACGCCCGTGACGGCATCGACCGCACCGGTGGAGATCACCGCATGGCTGACGGAAAAGCGGCTGACGAATTCGATGGCCGAGACGCCGAAGGCGGCGCCCGAATCGCTGCGCAGTTCGCCGCCGGCCATATAGACCTTGTTGCCGTTGACGGTGGCCAGCGTGCGGGCGATATCCGAAGAGTTGGTGACCACCGTCAACCGCCGGTGGCCGAGCAGCTCGCGGGCTAGGAAAGATGTGGTGGTGCCGGTGTCGAGCATGATCGATTCGCCGTCGCGGATGGTTGCGGCAACCATGCGGGCAATGGCGCGCTTGGCATCGGCATTCTCGCGCATACGCCGCTCGAATGGCGCCTCGCCGGCCATCGACGGCAGGCCGACGGCGCCATGCATCTTCAGGATCGAACCGTCAGTGGTCAGCGGCTTGACGTCGCGGCGCACGGTCTCCAGCGAGACGCCCAGCCGGTCGGCCAGGCTGGCGATGGTGACGGTGCCCTCTTCCTGCAGGAGACGCAGGATTTCGCCATGCCGCTTCGAATGGATCATTGGGTTCGCCCAATCGGGTTGTTGCGCTGCTGACCGGTTCTAAGACAAATCGGCCACAGTTCATAAGGAATCCTAAAGGATTCGGGCAAGAAGGCAGAAAAAGCCACAAGTTTTCGTTGACAGGCCGGATCACATGGCGTGACACTGGCTCGTGACAGGCTCGGAACTGCCACGGGAGAACGATGGCAGAGCCGCACCAAATTTCGCCTGCCCGAACGTCTGGAAAATCGTCTGACGTAAGGGAAAAGGACTGTTTCGAATCCGCGGGGGCGGATGCCGGTGTCGAAGAACCCGGCACAGGGGCTCGTCGGTGCGGTGCGGGATACCGATCCTGGCATCCCGCACCGACGAGATTTTCGCATTGCTCCCTCCTGCCGGCCGCCATCTTTGTCTCGCCCGCGGCGTCTTGAACCCCGCCCAACGAGGGATGAACCTGTGACCGCCGAGGACCGCATCCGCGCCCTGCCCTGCTGGACCGGCAGCATCGAGATCGCGCCGCTGCCGGGCGGCCTGAGCAACGCCAACTATCTGGTCAAGGACGGAGCTGGGCGGCATGTCGTGCGCTTTGGCCAGGACTTTCCATTCCACCACGTCTTTCGCGAGCGCGAGGTGATGACCGCGCGCGCAGCGCACGCCGCCGGCTTCGCGCCTGCAGTCCACCATTCCGAGCCCGGGATCTTGGTGACGGAATTTCTCGGCGCCAAGACCTATGTCGCGGAAGACGTACGCGCCAATATCGGCCGCGTCGCCGCCCTGATGCGCGGCTTCCATCGGGAGATGCCCAATCATGTCTCCGGCGCCGGCTTCATGTTCTGGGTGTTCCATGTCATCCGCGACTATGCGCGCACGCTGGAGGAAGCCGGCAGCCGCATGCGAAGCGAGTTGCCGCGGCTGCTGACGCTAGCGGACGAACTCGAACGGGCGCAGAAACTGCTGCCGATCGTCTTTGGCCACAACGATCTCTTGCCGGCTAATATTCTCGACGACGGCCATAGACTGTGGCTGATCGACTTTGAATATGCCGGCTTCAACACGGCGATGTTCGACCTCGCTGGCGTCGCCTCGAACGCCAGCATGAACGACGAGGAGTCCTTCGCCTTCCTGACTGCCTATTTCATGAAGGAGCCGGACGAGGCGATCCGCCGCTCGCATGCGGCCATGCAATGCGCATCGCTGCTGCGCGAGGCGATGTGGAGCATGGTTTCCGAACTTTATCTCGACGCGCCCGGCATCGACTACGTTGCCTATACCGACGAAAACCTGACGCGGCTCGATGCCGCGCTGGAAAACTACCGAACGAAATACGGACAGAAATCATGACATTGCCCGCTCACGCCGAGATCGTCGTCATCGGCGGCGGCATCATCGGCTGTTCAACGGCCTATCATCTGGCGCGTGACCACAAGGCCGATGTCGTGCTTTTGGAACAGGGCAAACTGACTTCGGGCTCCACATGGCATGCGGCGGGGCTGGTCGGCCAGTTGCGGTCTTCGGCCTCTATCACCCGCGTGCTCAAATATTCGGTCGATCTCTACAAGGGGCTGGAAGCCGAAACCGGGCTGGCCACCGGCTGGAAGATGACCGGGTGCCTCAGGCTCGCTACCAATGCCGACCGCTGGATCGAGTATAAGAGGCTGGCGACGACGGCGAAAAGCTTCGGCATGGATATGCAGTTGCTGTCACCGGCCGAGGTCAAGACAATGTGGCCGCTGCTGGAGGCCGGCGATCTCGTCGGCGCCAGCTGGCTGCCGACCGACGGGCAGGCAAGCCCTTCCGACATCACGCAATCGCTGGCCAAAGGCGCGCGCATGCATGGCGCCAGACTGTTCGAGGATGTCCGCGTTACCGGCTTCGACATGAAGGATGGCCGCATCACCGCGGTAAAGACCAACAAGGGCGATATCGCCTGCGGCAAGGTGGTGAACTGTGCCGGGCAATGGGCGCGGCAGGTAGGCGCCCTTGCCGGTATCAACGTGCCGCTGCAGCCGGTGAAGCACCAGTACATCGTCACCGAAAGAATAGACGGGTTGGCGACCGATGCGCCGACGATCCGCGACCCCGACCGCCGCATCTATTTCAAGGAGGAGGTCGGCGGGCTGGTGATGGGCGGCTATGAGCCGAACCCGCAAGGCTGGACGACCGATCTTCCCGGCGGTGATGTCCCTGATGACTGGGAGTTCCGGCTGTTCGACGACGATTACGATCATTTCGAGCAGCATATGAACCAAGCGATCGCGCGGGTTCCGGCGCTCGAAACCGTCGGCGTCAAGCAGATGATCAACGGGCCGGAGAGTTTCACGCCGGACGGCAATTTCATTCTCGGCGTGGCACCCGAATGCGCCAACATGTTCGTCGGCGCCGGCTTCAACGCCTTCGGGATCGCGGCGGGCGGCGGTGCTGGCTGGGTGCTGGCGCAATGGGTGGTCGACGGCGAGGCGCCGCTCGATCTGTGGGTGGTCGATATCAGACGCTTTTCCGACCTGCACCGCGACCGGCCATGGGTCCGCGACCGCACGCTGGAAGCCTATGGCAAGCACTATACGATCGGCTTCCCGCATGAGGAGTATGTCACGGGCCGGCCACGGATCGTGTCGCCGCTCTATGAACGGCTACAAAAGCAGCGCGCCGTGTTCGGCTCCAAACTCGGTTGGGAGCGGTCGAACTGGTTTGCGCCGGAAGGCGTCGAGCCGAAGGACATCTATTCGATGGGCCGGCAGAACTGGTTCGCTCCGGTCGGCGACGAGCACCGGCACGTGCGCGAGCACGTCGGTATCTTCGACCAGTCGTCCTTCGCCAAATTCGAACTGAGCGGCGCCGACGCGCTGAAGGCGCTCGACTGGATCTGCGCCAACGATGTCGCCAAGCCGGTCGGCCGGCTGACCTACACGCAGCTTCTCAACACGCGCGGCGGTATCGAGGCCGATCTGACCGTGGCTCGGCTCGGCGAAGAACGATTCTACGTCGTCACCGGCACCGGTTTTAGGACTCATGACTTCTCGTGGATCGGCGACCATGTCGGCAAGGAGCTCGACGTGACGCTCACCGATGTCACCGAGGATTTCGGCACGCTGTCGCTGATGGGGCCGCGCGCCCGCGACGTGCTGGCTGCGGTGACCGGTGCGGACGTGGCGAACACCGCTTTTCCGTTCGGACATGTGCGGGAAATCTCCATCGCCGGCCACACAGTTCGGGCGCTGCGCGTCACCTATGTCGGCGAGCTCGGCTGGGAGCTGCATGTGCCAATCGCGGCGGCGGGCGAAATCTTCGACGCGCTGATGGCGGCGGGCGAGGAGCACAGCATCCGCCCGGTCGGCTACCGGGCGCTGGAATCGCTGCGGCTGGAAAAAGGCTACCGCGCCTGGGGCTCCGACATCACGCCCAATGACACGCCGCAGGAGGCCGGCCTCGGCTGGGCGGTGAAACTCAGAAAGAACACGGATTTCCTTGGCAGGCGGGCTCTGGAAAGCATCAGCGGCGGCACACCGAAAAAACGCTTTGCCGGCTTCACGGTCGCAGATTGCGAGATCGTGCTGCTCGGGCGCGAAACGATCCTGCGCAATAACGAGCCGGTCGGCTATCTGACCAGCGGCGGCTATGGCTACACGGTCGGCAAGAACATCGGCTACGGCTATGTGCGCAACGCCGATGGCGTCAGCGACGATTTCCTCACCTCCGGCGACTACGAGCTGGTGGTGGCGATGGAGCGGACGCCGGCAAAAATCCATCTCGAGCCGCTTTACGATCCGGCGGGAGCAAGAATCAAAGCCTAGATCAGCTCACGCGCAGAACGAGGCCGCGGCTCGGCACGGTGTCCGCCTCGCCCGGCATGGTGACATAGGGCGACGTCTCCTCGGCACGCGTGACGACGCGCTTCGTCTCGAGGTCGGCGATCCGCGCGGCAAAACCGGCGCCTATAAGCACTGAGCTTGAGTCCGCACGTCAGATCGAGAACCGCTCTAGGGTTACTGAGATAACACGCTATTCACTTTTCCTGAAACTTGTCTAGCGTTTCACTTGGATTCTACACGTTCGAGACTGTCTTTCTATGACGAGGGCACAATATGCAAATAAACGAAATCAAGGAGAAAAAGCAGAAGATTATCGAAAGGTTCGGCCCCTGGACGGCAGGTTCCATCCATCTGGCCGATCAAATTGACACGTTCGATGAGCCGCACTGGGACGCCCGATTGAGGCGCTTCGTGCAGATCGCTGCAGATCTTGCGGGGAAGCCGTTGGAGAAGCTTCGCGTTCTGGACCTGGCGTGTCTCGAGGGGCAATACGGGATCGAGTTCGCGCTCCATGGGGCCGACGTGCTCGCCATCGAGGGTCGGGAGGCGAACCTTGAGAAGGTGCACTTCGCTAAGGAGGTACTCTCCCTGGACAACCTCGAACTCGCCCTAAATGACGTGCGCAACCTCGACGAGGAGCGCCATGGTCGTTTCGATGTTGTTCTATGTTTGGGGATCCTTTACCACTTGGATGCTCCGGATGTCATGGACTTCGTGGAGAGAATCTCGAAGGTTTGCGGAAAGATATCAATAATCGATACCCATATCAGCCTCAGCGACGAAGCGTCGTACACTTGGAAGGGGAAGACCTACTGGGGCAGGTATGGCAAGGAACACGATATTGATGCGACCTCCGAGGAGAAGCTGGCAGCGCTCTGGAACTCGCTCGACAACCCGAAGGCCTTCCTCTTCACGCGTGCATCGCTCTGCAACCTACTCCGACACGTGGGCTTCACGTCCGTCTACGAGTGCTTGAACCCCTACGAGTATCATAATCCCAACTGGCCGCTGGCTGCAGAAGGGGACAGGCATGTCGTCTGGAGGGATCGCATCACCCTGGTTGCTATCAAAGGGCGGAGTCAGCCACTGCTCTCCTCGCCCATTACGGACGCATCGCCCGAGATCGATCGCCCCGAAAGGCCAGAGTATATCGAGCAGCTCCCGTGCATTACCGGAGTGTCGCGCAGAAGGTCGAGAGGTCTGCGGTCGCGATTGAGCAGGTTCCTGCCCGGCCCTGTGAAGGCAGTGCTGAGAAGGATAATCCAATGAAATGTCGGACAGACGCCGGCGTTGACGCACCTTCACCGACGGCTGCAAGCCGCCTGACTTCCCCGGAGGCGTAAAGGAGGTCGGCTCTTGGGCACTTTTGATACTGCTGGCGAAGTCGGAAATAAGCCCAGTTCGGGGGCAACATGTTGCTTGTAAACTCGGGCTGTCAATTGTCTAGCCGCGGCCAAATTGGCTTCGCCAGCTGTATCACTTTTGGTGACATCGAGCGCACGGGAACCTTAACGAGGGGAATGGAAGAATGATCAGTTCAGGCGCAGAACGAGGCCGCGGCTCGGCACGGTGTCCGCCTCGCCCGGCATGGAGACATAGGGCGACGTCTCCTCGGCACGTGTGACGACGCCCTTCGCATCGAGGTCGGCGATCCGCGCGGCAAAACCGGCGTCCCACAGCGTGTTCTTGACCGTCAGCACGATTATCCCGCCCGGCCGGCAAATGCGGATCAGTTCGTCGAGCCCCTCGGCGCCGACATGGCCCGAGGTGAAGACGCCGGCCGATATGATCCCGGCATAGGCATTATCGGCGAAAGGCAGCGGCCCGCCGAGCGCTAGGCAGTGAAGCGCCGAATAGACGCCCTTGCGCGCTGCCTGGGCCAGCATGCCCGCCGAAATGTCGAGCGCCTCGACCTGCGGATAGCCCGCGATCTTCAGCCACTCGCCGATGAGCCCGGTGCCGGCACCGGCATCGAGGAGCGGTGCCGCGCCGCGCGGCAAGTGGCGGGCAAGCAGGGCGAGGCAGATGGTCGGATGGCGATAACCGGCCGCCGACATGTCGGCGTCGTAAGTGTCGGACCAGCGGTCGTAGAGCGCTGCCACTTCCTCAGGCCGCTTCGCCGCATAGGCTGCGGCGAGCGCACCTTCATTTTTCCTGTCCGCCATCGCAGTCCCGTCCGCAAAATCAAAGCGCTGCAGCGTTCCTAGCGCGTCCAACAGGAACGCACGACGCTGGAGTGAATCGCATGCCGGCGATGATAGCCAAACCGCGAAATTTGTGGAACCGTCGTCGCCACAATAAAGACGCGAAGGAGGGCGGAAGCGATGGTGGACGAGGAAGCACGCGCGGCGCTTGCAGCCATTCCCGTGCTGGCCGGCTACGAGGGACCCTTGGAGCGGCTTGGTGGCCTCACCAACCTAGTCTTCAGGGCTGGAGATGTCTGCCTGCGGATTCCCGGCAAGGGCACAGAGGAGTATATCAACCGCGCCAACGAGGCGGTGGCGGCACGGGAAGCCGCCAAGGCCGGCGTCAGCCCCGAACTGCTGCATATCGACGGCGAGACAGGCGTAATGGTGACCCGTTTCGTCGTCGGAGCCGAGACGATGTCGCCGGAAAAATTCAAGACCCGGCCGGGCAGTCCGGCGCGCGCCGGCAAGGCCTTTCGCATGCTGCACAAATCCGGCGCGGTGTTTCCCTTCCGCTTCGAGCTGTTTGCGATGATCGACGACTACCTGAAGGTGCTGTCGACCAAGGCCGTTGCCCTGCCCGCCGGCTACCACGACGTGGTACGCGAGGCGGAAAGCGTGCGCTCGGCGCTTGCCGCGCATCCGCTGCCTCTTGTCGCCTGCCACTGCGATCCGCTGTGCGAAAACTTCCTCGATACGGGCGACAGTATGTGGATCGTCGACTGGGAATATTCCGGCATGAACGACCCGCTTTGGGATCTCGGCGACCTCAGCGTCGAAGGACAGTTTGATACGGCGCAGGAGGAAGAGATGATGGGCGCCTATTTCGATGGCGAGCCAACGCCGGCGGAGCGCGGCCGCATCGTCATCTACAAGGCGATGTGCGATCTCTTGTGGACGCTGTGGGGGCTGATCCAGCTTGCCAACAGCAATCCGGTTGACGATTTCCGCGCCTATGCCGACGGTCGCTTTTCGCGCTGCAGGGCGCTGATGGAGACGACCGACTTCTCAAGGCATCTGGCAGCGGTGCGCGTGGGTTAGGCGCCAGAAATCTGGAACCTTAAAGCACGCCACGTGATGGGATTCACGCGGTGTGCTTTAAGTCCTTTTTTATGCATGTCGTTGCCCCAAAACCGCTGCGCACCTTTGGGCGACATGCATTAGTTGACGCCTTTCGGCACGTTTTCCGGCGGCACAGTGTCAACCACTTTCTGGCGATGGAAGATGAACAGGCCGGCCAGCACGATGATGCCCGAGCCGATCAGGATGCGCGGGCCGGGCATGTCGCCGAAGAAGGCCAGCCCGAAGATGACGGCCCACAGCAGCAGGCTGTAATGCAGGGGCGCCAGCGTCGAGGCGGGCGCCAGCTTCAGCGCCCTGGTGATCATCAGATGCGCACCGCAGGAGACGATGCCAAGAAGCAGCATGGCGCCGAAATCGAGCGAGGACGGCGTCTGCCAGTTGCCGATGGTGAGAAACCCGCCGACCAGCAATGTGCCGATGGTTTGCCAGGTAACGAGCGAGGTGTCGCTGGTGCCGCGCAACCGCCGGTTGAGGATGATGGCGAAGGCGAATGAAATGCTACCGGCCAGCGCGAAGGTCGACGACAGCGAAAACGCGGCCGAGGACGGTTTGAGCATTATCAGCACGCCGCAGAAGCCGACCAGGATCGCCATCCAGCGGCGCCAGCCGACCTTTTCACCGAGCAACAGGTGCGACAGCGCCGCCACGTAGATCGGTCCGGCCATGTAGAAGCTCATGACGTCGGCGAGCGGCAGATAGACGACGGCGGCGTAGAACAGCGCCGTGTCGAGGGTCGTCATGACGACGCGCAAGACCTGCAGTTCCAGGCGCTCCATGCGGAACAGCCTGGCCGTACCTTGACGCGCGATCATCGGGCCGAGCACGAAAAAAGCGCCAATGGAACGGATCAGGATGACCTGGCCGACGGAAAAGCTGGCGACCAGCCATTTGCCCATCGCATCGTTCAACGCAAACAGGAAATCGCCGGCCAGCATCAGCAGAATGCCGGCCAAAAGCACGTTCCTGATCGTCGAATTCTGGGCTGGTGGCTGTGCCATGCCGATATCGCTTCCTCCCGCATGAAAGCTCGGTAAGCAGCGTCGTAGACGCAAGCAGCCGCTTTGACGAGCGGAAATCGGGAACCCCGGCCGGACCAGCGACTGGAAATCGGCTGGGCCTGTACGGAAGATCGGAACGGCTTACTTTGGCCGTGGCCGAACGATGACCGGACGATAGATCACCGGCCGGTCCCAGGGATCGAAAACCGACACACTTCTCAGCTCAGCGCGGCGCGCCAGATCGATGCGCTGCAGACATTCGGCGAAGGCATCATTCTTCCTGACGAAGCCATAGGACCGGCATTTCGCCTCGTCCGCGGCACGACGGTCTTCGGCCGTCATGCAACCTGCGCAGATCGCCGCCAACGCGACCACCATCGCCGTCTTGTGCCACATCGTGTCCTCCTCACCATAAAAGTGGAGACTGACTGTAGACTTAAGATCAGGACCTATCAATCTGATCGACGTGTGCGGCCTGATGCAGGCTCAACATCTTATCGGGCCTGCCAATTATTGGTCGTGAAGTGGGCGGCGATGCCTGCGGTTCACTGTTCCCGGCCGTCCGGCGATCGAAAGCCGCGTTTCCTGCCTGGCCCGCTCGGCCACCACCTTGCCCCTGGCGATGACGCAGAGGCGCTCGGGGCGCAGGCGCAAGGCCTCGACCGGATCGCCGGCATCGAGCACGACGAGGCTGGCGCGCTTGCCAACCGCCAGGCCGAGATGGTCGAGGCCCATGATGGCGGCGTTGACGTTTGTGACCATGTCGAAGCAGCGCGCCATGTCGGCCGGGCTCGACATCTGGGCGACGTGAAGGCCCATGAAGGCGACGTCGAGCATGTCGGCGGTGCCCAGCGAATACCAGGGGTCGAGCACGCAATCCTGTCCCCAGCCGACGCGGATCCCGTGGGCAAGCATTTCCTTGACCCGCGTCAGGCCGCGGCGTTTGGGGAATGTGTCGTGGCGGCCCTGCAGCATGATGTTGATCAGCGGATTGGGGATCGCCGAGATGCCTGCCTCGGCGATCAGCGGCAACAGCTTCGAGACATAGTAATTGTCCATCGAGTGCATCGAAGTGAGATGCGAGCCGGCGACCCTGCCCTGCAAGCCGAGGCGTTGCGTCTCATAAGCCAGTTGTTCGATATGGCGCGACAGCGGATCATCGGTCTCGTCGCAATGCAGGTCGACCATCAGGCCGCGCTTTGCCGCGATTTCGCACAGTTCCGTCACCGAACGCGTGCCATCGGCCATGGTGCGCTCGAAATGTGGAATGCCGCCGACGATGTCGACACCCATGTCGAGCGCCCGGATGGTGTTATCGCGCGCCGTCGGCGAGCGATAAAACCCATCCTGCGGGAAGGCGACCAGTTGCAGGTCGATATAGGGCGCGACCGTCTTCTTCACATCGAGCAGGGCTTCGACCGCCAGCAGCCTGGTATCGCAGACATCGACATGGGTGCGGATGGCGAGCAGGCCCATGGACACCGCCCAGTCGCAATAGGCGAGCGCGCGCTCGCGTACCGCTTCGTGCGTCAACAGCGGCTTCAGTTCGCCCCACAGCGAAATGCCTTCCAGCAGTGTGCCCGACGCGTTGATGCGCGGGATGCCCAGCGAGAGCGTCGCGTCCATGTGAAAATGCGGATCGACGAAAGGCGGCGAGACCAGATTGCCATGGGCGTCGATCGCCGTGCCCGCGGTAACGTTCAGCTCGGGCTCGATGGCCGCGATCGTCTCGCCGATGATGCCGATATCGGCGATCGTGCCGTCGGGCAGCATGCCGCCGCGGACGATAAGATCAAAAGTCATCTGTCGTCATCCCTTTGAAGAAGCCGACCTATTCCGGCACATACCTTACCGCACCCTTGGCAGCACTGGTCGCCATTGACGCATAGGCGCGCAAAGCCATCGTCACCTTGCGCTTGCGCTTTTCCTCTGGCTTCCAGGCGGCGGCTCCCTTGGCCTCCATCGCTGCGCGGCGGGCGGCCAGTTCGGCATCGTCGACGGCAAGCCGGATGGTGCGGTTCGGGATATCGATCTCGATCGTGTCGCCCTCATGCACCAGCCCGATCAGCCCGCCTTCCGCCGCCTCGGGAGAGGCATGGCCGATCGACAGGCCGGAGGTGCCGCCGGAAAAGCGGCCATCGGTGACCAGCGCGCAAGCTTTGCCGAGGCCCTTCGATTTCAAATAGCTGGTCGGGTAGAGCATTTCCTGCATGCCGGGGCCGCCGCGTGGCCCTTCGTAGCGGATGACGACGACATCGCCGGCCTTGACCTCGTTGGACAGGATCGCCTTGACGCTGGCGTCCTGGCTTTCGAACACCCTGGCCGGGCCGGTGAATTTCAGGATTGATTCATCGACGCCGGCGGTCTTGACGATGCAGCCGTCCAGCGCAAGGTTGCCCTTCAGCACGGCAAGGCCACCGTCCTTGGAAAAAGGATATTGGGCCGAGCGGATGACCCCCTTCTCCCGGTCGAGATCGAGTTCGTCCCAGCGGCGATCCTGGCTGAAGGCGACCTGCGTCGGCACGCCGCCCGGGGCCGCCAGAAAGAAGTCCCGGACATTCTGGCTTGACGTGCGCGAGATATCCCAATGGTCGAGCGCTTCGCCGAGCGTTCGCGTATGTACGGTCGGCAGGTCGCGGTTGATCAGTCCGGCGTTATCGAGCTGACCGAGGATCGCCATGATGCCGCCGGCGCGGTGGACGTCTTCCATGTGCACATCCGCCTTGGCGGGGGCAACCTTGCATAACACCGGCACCTTGCGTGACAGTGCGTCAATGTCGTCCTGATCAAAATCGATCTCGCCTTCTTGCGCGGCAGCCAGGATGTGTAGCACGGTGTTGGTCGAGCCGCCCATGGCGATGTCGAGCGTCATGGCGTTCTCGAAGGCACCTTTCGAGGCGATGCTGCGCGGCAGCGCGGTGTCGTCGTCCTGCTCGTAGTAGCGCTGGGCGAGATCGACGATCAGATGGCCGGCCTCGACGAACAGCCGCTTGCGGTCGGCATGGGTGGCCAGCGTCGAGCCGTTGCCGGGCAGCGAAAGCCCGAGCGCCTCGGTCAGGCAGTTCATCGAATTGGCGGTGAACATGCCTGAGCAGGAGCCGCAGGTCGGGCAGGCCGAGCGCTCGATGGTCTTGACGTCCGCGTCGGAGACCTTGTCATCAGCAGCCGCGACCATGGCGTCGACCAGATCGAGCGCCTGCGCCTTGCCGGCGAGCACCACCTTGCCGGCTTCCATCGGGCCGCCGGAGACGAAGACGGTCGGGATGTTGAGACGCAGCGACGCCATCAGCATGCCCGGCGTGATCTTGTCGCAATTGGAGATGCAGACCATCGCGTCGGCACAGTGGGCATTGACCATGTACTCGACCGAGTCGGCGATGAGCTCGCGCGACGGCAGCGAATAGAGCATGCCGTCATGACCCATGGCGATGCCGTCGTCGACAGCGATGGTGTTGAACTCCTTGGCGACGCCGCCGGCCTTTTCGATCTCGCGGGCGACCAGCTGGCCGAGATCTCTGAGATGGACGTGACCCGGCACGAACTGGGTGAAGGAATTGACCACCGCGATGATCGGCTTGCCGAAATCGGAATCCTTCATACCGGTGGCGCGCCACAGGCCGCGGGCGCCGGCCATGTTGCGGCCGTGGGTGGTGGTGCGGGAGCGATAGGCGGGCATAGACTGTCCTTGCTGTCTGCGCCGCGCCCGGACAGGCGCGGAAAACCGGAATTGAGCGGCGTTATATACGCCGCGGTCTGGTCTGGCCACGGTTTTGCGATGCGCCGGGTTCTTGAGCCAAGACGGTAAGCCGGCCCAGGCAGTAAAAAAGTCAGAGGTGCTGTCGGATCATGTTTTGCCCGAGCGTCCTTGGGCAGACGGCGCGGACGGACATCAATCGCCAGCCGGCCGTTTTACGAGTGACAACAAAAACCAGCCCGAGGAGCAAGCAAATGCAAAAGATCACCCCCTGCCTGTGGTTCGACGACCAGGCCGAGGAGGCCATGAACCATTACATCTCCATCTTCAAGAACTCGAAGGTGCTGAGCGTGATGCGCTGGCCCAAGGGCAGCGGCGATCGTGAGGGCAAAGTGCTGGTAACCTATTTCGAGCTCGACGGCGTTCAGTTCCAGGCGCTCAACGGCGGGCCGCAATTCAAGTTCACCGAGGCAGTCTCGCTGTCCATCGACTGCAAGACGCAGGAGGAGGTCGACTATTTCTGGGACAGGCTCATCGAGGGCGGTGGCGAGCCCAGCCAGTGCAGCTGGCTGAAGGACAAATTCGGCGTCTCCTGGCAGGTGGTTCCCGAGCAGTTGCCGAGGCTGCTGCAGGACCCCGACACGGAAAAGGCCGGCCGTGTCATGCAGGCGATGATGCAGATGACCAAAATCGACATCGCCAAGATCGAAGAGGCGGCCAGGGGGTGATCGAACGCGCTCGTCCCTTCTCCAGTGGGGAAGGGACGCAGCTCAAGCCGCCTTGTCGCGGACCTGGTAATCCTTGACCGCGGCGAAGCGGATCGCCTTCCAGCGCTCGGCCTCGTAGTTGAGCGAAAAGGCGTGCTGGGCCAGGAACACCGGGTCGTTGTCGAGATCGCGGGCAATGTCGCCGCGATGCGCCTCGATGAAGCGATGCACCTCGGCCTTGTCGTCAGCCGATATCCAGCGGCAGACGGAAAAGCGCGACATCTCGAAATCCACGGGCAGCGTGTATTCGAAGTTCAGCCGCTCCTTCAGCACGTCGAGCTGCAGTGCACCGACAACGCCGACGATGGCCGGTGAACCATCCTCCGGCGAGAACAGTTGCACGACGCCTTCCTCGGCCATCTGGTGCAGCGCTTCCTTCAACTTCTTGGCCTTCATCGCGTCGCCGAGGCGAACGCGGCGCAGGATTTCCGGCGCGAAGTTCGGCACGCCGCGAAACAGGATCTCCTCGCCCTCGGTCAGCGTGTCGCCGATGCGCAGCGTGCCGTGATTGGGGATCCCGACGACGTCGCCGGCGAAAGCCTCGTCGGCGGTGACGCGGGTGCGAGCGAAGAAGAATTGCGGCGCCGACAGGCTCATCGGTTTTCCCGTGCGCACCAGCTTGGCCTTCATGCCACGCTCGAGCTTGCCCGAGCAGACGCGGACGAAGGCGATGCGGTCGCGGTGGTTGGGATCCATGTTGGCCTGAATCTTGAAGACGAACGACGTCATCTTGTCCTCGGTCGCCTCGACCTTGCGGGTATCTGCCTCCTGCGCGCGCGGCGGCGGCCCGTAGGCGCCAAGCGCCTCGATCAGGTCGCGCACACCGTAATTGCGCAGCGCCGAACCGAAATAGACCGGCGTCAAATGACCCTCGCGGAAGGAATCGATGTCGAGCGGACGGCAGGCTTCGCGCGCCAGCTCCAGCTCCTCGATAAAGCCTTCGCGCTCGTTTTCCGGCAACAGGCCGGCGACGCGGTTGGAATCGGGACCGTTGACCGGCGTGCGGTCCTTCTCGGCGTCGCCCTTGCGTACCGCGTTCAGCGCCAGATGATAGGTACCGGAAAAGGTTTTGCCGCGGCCGATCGGCCAGGTGATCGGCGCGGTGTCCAGCGCCAGCTTCTGCTCGATCTCGTCGAGGATTTCGAACGGGTCGCGGCTTTCGCGGTCCATCTTGTTGACGAAGGTGATGATCGGGATGTCGCGCAGCCGGCAGACCTCGAACAGTTTCAGCGTGCGCGGCTCGATACCCTTGGCGGCGTCGATGACCATGACCGCGGCATCGACTGCCGACAGCGTGCGATAGGTATCGTCGGCGAAATCCTCGTGGCCGGGCGTGTCGAGCAGGTTGAAGACGTTGTCCTCATACTCGAAGGTCATCACCGAGGTGACGACCGAAATGCCGCGCTCGCGCTCGATCTTCATCCAGTCCGACCGGGTCTGGATGCGATCCTTCTTGGCCTTGACCTCGCCGGCAAGCTGGATGGCGCCGCCGAACAAAAGCAGCTTTTCGGTCAGCGTCGTCTTGCCGGCGTCCGGATGCGCGATGATCGCGAAAGTGCGGCGGCGCTGCACCGCGTTCGTGATGTCTTCAACCAATTTATGGAATCCCATGTGGTGGGCGGGCTTCTAGCAGCGCTTTTGCAGCCTGTCGAACAATTTTGGGCGGATGGCCGGTCTTGAGATAGGGTCGCCGCAACGACATCAGAAGACCCGATTCGACAAAGGACCATCCATGAGCGCAGCCAAGCAAGTCATCGTCGTCGGCGCCGGCATTATCGGCGCGTCTGTTGCCTGGCATCTGGCGAAGGCCGGCGCGAACGTAACGGTGGTTGCCGACAGCGGCGCCGGCGGCGTCGCCACGCCGAATTCCTTTTCCTGGATCAATGCCAGTTGGGGCAATCCAGAGCCGTATTTCCGGCTGCGTACCCGTTCGATGGCCGAATGGACGCGGCTTGCGCATGACGTGCCCGGCATTCCGTTGGAATGGTGCGGCGGCCTGTGCTGGGACCTGCCGCCGGCCGAGTTGGAAGCCTATGCAGTCGAGCATTCTGCCTGGGGCTACGGCATCGAGCGCGTCGACCGCATGGGAGCCGCACGTATAGAGCCCAATTTGACCAAGCTTCCCGATTTCGCCCTTCACGTGGCAGAGGAGGGCGTCGCCGAGCCGGTCGCGGCCACGCAGGCGCTGCTGGTGGATGCCGAGCAGCGCGGCCTGCGGGTGATGGGCGGAACGGCTGTGACCGCGTTGGTGCAGACCAATGGCAGGATTACCGGCGTGGATATGTCAGGCGGACGGATCGCTGCCGACGAGGTGGTGATCGCAGCGGGCGCCGGCTCTCCGGCAATTGCGGCGACGGCTGGGTTAAAACTGCCGATCGAGACGCCGCCCGGCCTGATCGTCCATTCACGCCCCTACGAAAAGCTGCTCAACGGCCTGGTGATCGGCGATCGGCTGCACATGCGCCAGACTGCCGAGGGCCGCATCATCGCCGGCTCGGATTTCGGCGGCGCCGATCCGGGAATGAATGCCGCAGCCACCGGTCGCGAGCTGTTTGCGGCGATGAAGAGCATGCTGCGCGACGCCGACCGGCTGGAACTGGATTTCCACTCCGTCGGCTATCGGCCGACGCCGATCGACGGCTTTCCGATCATCGGACGGGCTGAAGGCCTGAGCGGCCTTTATGTCGCGGTCATGCATTCCGGCATCACACTGGCCCCAGCCGTCGGCCTGTTCGCCGCCCGGGAAATCCTCGACGACGCGCGCGACCCGCTGCTTGAGCCGTATGGGCTGACGCGGTTTGCTTAATAGCCGCGCGGACGGCGAAAACCGCCGCTCAGCAGCGCTATTGCCCTGGCGACGCCGAGCAGCCGCGCTTCCGACCAGCGGCGGCCGACCAGCTGCAGGCCGATGGGCAGGCCGTCGCGGTCCTGCCCACAGGGCATCGACAGTGCCGGCTGGCCGCTGTAGTTGAACACCGCGCCGTAGGCCGGCAGCATCCAGTAGCTCTGCTCCCTGTCATCGACCTTGATCGGTGTTCCCGGCTCGCAATGCGGGAAGGCCGTGGTCATGGCGACGGGGCAAAGCAAGACATCGCAACCTTCGAAAAAACGGTCCCAGGCAAGAATTGACTGGTCGCGGCGGGCGAGCGCCTCGAACCAGCGCGAGACCGGTGTCAGTTCTTCTGGCGGCTCCGGCTGCGCAGCCTCCAGCATCATGCCGATCAGCTTGCCGCCTTGCGTCAGATCGTCATGCAGGTCGAGCATCGGCAGTCTTGCTTCCTCGACGGCTGCCCCCGCAGACTTGAGTTGCTCGGCCAGACTTTCGACCGCGGCCCTGATCTCGCCGGCCACCGGAAAACCCGGAAAGGCCGGCGCGAAAGCGATGCGCAAGGTCTTGAGATCAACCTCTGGCATGTCCTCGACCGGAACCGGCGCAAGATCTGTGTCGCTGCCATCCGGCCCTGCTATGATCCCCAGGATCAGCGCCAGATCTTCGACGTTGCGGGCCAGCGGACCGATACAGGACATCAGCCGCACGCTGCGCGGCGCACCGGTGGGATCGGGAAAGGCGCCGGCCAGGGAGACGCGGTGCTCGGTCGGCTTGAGGCCGTAGACGCCGCAAAAGGCTGCAGGCAGGCGGATCGAATCCTGCATGTCGGTGCCGATCTCGAATGGTGTCATGCCGGTGCTGAGCGCTGCCGCGGCGCCGCCGCTGGAGCCGCCGGCGGTGCGCGATAGATCACAGGGATTACTGGTGCGGCCAAACAGCGGATTATTCGACTGCCAGTCGCCCAGCATCGTTGCGACATTTGTCTTGCCGACCAGCACGCCGCCGGCCGCCTTCAACCTGAGAACGACCGGGCTGTCTTTTCTCGCCACATAGTCGGCAAAAGCCGGGAAGCCGACCGTGGTCTTTATGCCTGCCGTTTCGTGCGTGTCCTTCAGCGTGAACGGCACACCGTGCAGCGGCCCGACAGCGTCGCCGCGCGCCTGGGCTTCGTCGGCTTTCTTCGCTCGAGCGCGAGCCCCTTCCCTGTCGAGCGTGACGACGGCGTTGACCGCCTCATTTTGCTTGTCGATCTCAGCCAAATGCGCGTCCAGCGCTTCCACGGCGGAAATCTTGCGGTCGCGGATCGCGGCAGCCAATTCTCTGGTGGAGGAAAAGACGAGATCCATGACCAATGCTCCGGCTTGCTAGCGGCGCCAGCCTCACCAAATGGCGGGCTACGGCGCGTCTTCAAGCCGAGTTCAGCACTCGAGTACAGGCGGTGCTTGATCGGAATTGCGCTGCGAGGTCTGCTGAGGGGACTGTCCCGCGATGTTGCCGCGATAGCGAGGGATCTACACGGCCAGCGCCAGTCTTACCGGTTCCGGCGCGAACGGGCGAATGGTCATGCCGTCTCTGGTGATGGTGACGAAGCTGGAGGGCGGGATCGGCTGCCAGTCGCCGCCATCACGGTCGAAAGGCTCCGACATAAGGCATCGCCCGCCGCCATTGCCGAAGACGGAGGTGTAGAGCGTCGGCGCGTGGGCATCGGTCGCATAGCGCACCGCATGGAGCGATTCGCCGTCCGACAAGGCGGCGGTAAGTCTCAGCGCCGGTTCGAAGCCGGCCCGGCGCGAGGCGTCCATAACGCGGCTGGTGGCGCGGAGAACAGCGCCCTCCGCATCACCCGACAGCCCTTCGTCGATCATCAGGAGAAAGAAGAGTTCGGAATCGGTGGTGCCTTCGCGCTGGGCGAAGACCGCGTCAGAGAGCGAATTTTCCAGCGCGCGGCGGATTGTTTCGAAGCCGCCGATCCGGCCGTTGTGCATGAACGACCAGCGGCCGGCAGTGAAGGGATGACAGTTCATGCGGCTGGTGGCGCCGCCGGTCGAGGCGCGCACATGGGCAAGGAACAGGCTGGACCTGATCTGGCGACACAGGCTCTTCAGATTGGGATCGGACCAGGCCGGCAGGATGTCGCGATAGAGACCCGGTTCGGGCCGGTCGCCGTACCAGGCGAGGCCAAAGCCATCGCCATTGGTCGGCGACTTGGCTTCCTGGGCGCAATGACTCTGGGCGATAAGCGAATGGCAGGGCGCCGTGACGATGTCTTCGAGGAAAACCGCCTCGCCAAGATAGGCCGCCCAGCGGCACATCGCTTAATCTTCCCTCAGGCGCGATCCATGAAAGCCGCAGGCTCCTTGATCGCGTGTGTGCCTCTGTTGTGCGTGCGCTCATAGAGCTCGCGAACGATTCGGCTGGCCGTGGTCTCAAACAGAAACGGCAAGAAAGCGTGAATGAGCGCGGCGAAGGCTGCCATGAACAGGCGCGAGCAGAACCACGCCGCGAAGGCCATATGGCTGAAATAGGTCTCGCCCACCTTGGCCGGGTGCGAGGTAAAGAGCCTTGCAAGCCGTATCGTCATGGTGCCCTCCTACCGGGAAAAGCCCCGATGCTGAGTATTCTGGCACGAGCTTTTGGTTCATTGGTCCCAAAATATCCTTGTATTTTGCCAATCATTGGGACAAGCATCCCACGTGCCGCTGGAAATCGATGAGATCGACCGAAGATTGCTGGCCGAGCTGCAACGCGACGGTACACTGTCGGTCGACCAACTGTCGGAAAGGGTGTCGCTGTCGCGCAACGCCTGCTGGCGCCGGGTCAAGCGGCTGGAAGAAGACGGCGTGATTACCGGCCGGGTGGCGCTGGTCGATGCGGACAAGCTCGGCCTCGGCCTTTCGGTGTTCGTCCTGATCCGGACCTCCAATCACGATCCGAACTGGCTGCAAAAATTCCGGGCGGCAGTCACCGGTTTTCCCGAGATCACCGGCGTCTACCGGATGTCCGGCGACCTCGATTATGTTCTGCGTGCCCGCGTCGCCGACGTGAAGGCGTATGACCGGCTCTATCAGCGACTGATCGCCAAGGTGGCGCTGTCGGATGTTTCGGCCTCCTTCGTCATGGAGGAGATCAAGGAGACGACGGTCGTTCCCGTAGAACTGCGCTGAAGTGGAACTGCGCTGAAAGAAAGCCGTTGATAGCATTGCCGCCGAGTTGACCGAATCGGCGTTGGTAGCGATAGGATCAGCCTCATGCGCGCAGCCTTCTACACTTCCTCCGTCATCGGTCCGGCCGTCGGCTTCGTCAGGCTGCCGCATGGCGAGGGCCTGCCGCTTCCCGCCTATGAAAGCCCGGGCGCCGCCGGCATGGATCTGCGCGCCGCGGTGCCGGACGACCGGCCGCTGCTGATCCTGCCGGGAAAACGCGCGCTGGTGCCGACCGGACTGATCCTGGAGATCCCGGAGGGCGTGGAAGGTCAGGTCCGGCCGCGCTCGGGCCTCGCCTTCAAGCATGGCCTCACCTGTCTCAACACGCCGGGCACCATTGACAGCGACTATCGCGGCGAGGTCAAGGTGCTGCTGATCAATCTCGGCGACGAAGATTTCGCAGTGACGCGCGGCATGCGGATCGCCCAGATTGTCTTTGCGTCCGTGATGCAGGCGACGGTCGAGGAGCGCACATTGGCCGGCGGCACGGCGCGCGGCCCGGGCGGCTTCGGATCGACCGGCACGGCCTGATGAGCATAGTGAATGAGAATACCCAAACTCGTCATCTTCGATTGCGACGGGGTTCTGGTCGACACCGAGAACCTGGCCAATCGACGCCTCGCCGAATGGCTCAGCACTGCCGGCTACCCGGCCAGCTTCGAATATTGCCGTAAGAATTTCTCCGGCCGCTCCATGGTATCGGTGCAAAAGGAGGTCGAGGCGACCGGCGTGAGCCTCGGCGCCGATTTCGTCGAGCGTTGGAACGCCGGCCTGCCGGACCTGTTCGCGCATGGCGTCGAAGCCGTCCCCTATGTCAAGGAGTTCATCGAAGCCGTGCACGCTGCCGGCATCGCAACTTGCGTCGCTTCATCGGCACGGGTTTCGAAAATGCACATCACGCTCGGCCAGACCGGGCTGCTGCAGCTGTTCGAGCATGCGCTGTTCAGCTCGACCATGGTTTCGCGCGGCAAGCCGTTTCCCGACCTGTTCCTGCATGCTGCAGGCACGATGGGCTTCGCGCCCGCCGATTGCATCGTCATCGAGGACAGCGTCGCCGGGACGTTAGCCGGCATTGCCGCCGGCATGCGCGTATTTTCCTACTACGGCGACCCGCATTCCGACCGCGACGGCCTGACCGAGGCCGGCGGCATCCTGTTCGACGACATGCGCGAACTTGCCGGGCTGGTGCCGATCCACCGATCTGATCTTCAGGCTTCCCATCCGGCTGGATGCCTCGGTCGTCCGTGCTAGTTTGCGAACGTTCGACAGTGGGAGGCACCAGCATATGAATTCCATCCTGCTTCGCTTCATTCTCGCCTGTTTGCTGCTGCCGTGCCTGTGGACTGCGGCCGGCGCCCAAGGCGTCAGTTTCCCGGACCTTGGCAGCGCCGTTCCCGGCCACAAAGACACGATCTATCTCGACCTCGCCAGGATGGTCATTCCCGATCTGGCGGCGGACAAGGACGGCTTCTATCGGGGCTCCATGCCGATCGAGATGCGCCATATCGAGGGTCCGGATAGCGGTGGCTCGCCGCCCGTAACGTCGGGCTTTTCTGATGCTGGCGTGCTCCAGATCAAGGCAGGCGGCAAGGATCGGCTGGCCATGCTGTTCGACCTCGGGAGCTCCTCCGACAGCGCCGAGGGTTTTGCGGTGCTGGCGCTCTACGATCTTGCCAGCAGGCCGAGACTGCTCGACGCTGTCAATGTCGCCGTCGACCGGAGCACCTATTTCCGCGATCCGGGCAAGCTGCCGATCGGGCCCAGCGATGACGCCATCATCACCCTGAGCACGCATTTCAATTCGAGCCAGGGCTATGTGAGCACGCCGCTGATCCTGGTCCGCGACGACAGGTTCGAACTGATCGACATGATCTACACGTTCGACGAGTCACTGTGCGCCTACAAGCGCACGCAGGAGTTGGCGTTTCAGACCATTGCGGACGGCCAGCCCTATGCGGCCATCAAGGCGACGGTGACCGATGGCACCGTGCCGAATGGCGAAAGCTGCGACGAACCGGCGCCCGAGCCTTCCTCGCGCGACATCTCCGTCACCTACCATTGGGACGGGATCGCATACGTCAAGGGGTCCGACGCACTGGACAAATTGGCAGGAGAGAACGCCAATCGCTTCTGAGCCAATCGCATTCGTTTGCCCGGCGGGCAGTGGCGGGATAAAATGCGTTTCGCACTCTGGGGAGCATCCATGGAAAAGGGCAAAATCTTTCGCGACCTGCACAGCTCGATCTTCGTCATGCCCAATCCCTGGGACGTCGGCACCACGAAA
>NZ_RZSW01000320.1:0-7072 GCF_003997375.1 Mesorhizobium sp. M5C.F.Ca.IN.020.29.1.1
GTCCATCGTGGCCGGAATGGCGTGCCTGGTCTCATGCATGACCTCTTCGACCTTGATCGAGCGCTTGGTGCGCAGAATCTGGTCGAGATCGATGGCGCCGAGCAGCTTGAAGCTCGGATCAATGACGAAGATCTGGCTGAAGCGGTCGGGAAGGTTGTTGTCCTCGCGCATGTAGTCGATGGTCTGGCCGATCGTCCAGAACGGCGGCACCGCGACGAACTCCGTCTGCATGCGGCGGCCGGCGGTCTCTTCGGGATAGTCGAGCGAGCGGCGCAGCCTGATCCGCTCGGTGAACGGCAGTTGCGACAGGATTTCGTCCTGGTCTTCCTTTTCGAGATCCTCGAGAATGTAGACCGCGTCGTCGGAATCGAGATCCTGCACCCCCTGGGCAATCTGCGCGTTGGGCAGGCTGTCGACGATGTCGCGGCGGATCGCCTCGTCGACCTCGGTCAGCGCGGAAAAGTCGAAATCGGCGCCCAACAAGTCGACCAGCGCGCGGCGCTGTTCGGGATGAAGCGCCTCGAGCAGATCGCCAAGTTCCGATTGGTGCAGGTCGTCGACTTCACGCTTCAGCGTCAGCGTGTCGCGATCGGCGATCGCTGCACCGATCGCGGCAAGGAACGAAGACAGAATGGCGCCGTCCTCGCCATAAATGTCGGCGTGGCTGTCCTCAGCGGCCCTGGCGCCGGTCGTCTGTTCGTCCTGGCCTTCCACCAGCGCCTCCCGCCATCAGAATTCCGGAAAAGGTGCCTGTCAGGTCTAGAGCATCGGACCCAGAAGTGGAAACCGGTTTTGGGAAAATCCGATGCTGAAACACAAAGATAGAGCGGCGGCACGATTCGACCTGAGGCTCCGCAGCTCTATTGCGCAATGCGCGGGAATATCAAACGAAATCCACCCTTCCTCACCGGGGAGCGAAGCCACGCGCAACCGGATTGAGGGATGGACGTTGATGCCGCACTCGGCCATCTCCTCAAGGAGGCGTAGGCTCAGCTCCTGAGGCCAGAGACCAACGGGCGCAAAGGACGACAGATCGATCGAAATGGCGGCCTTTGGACACCATAAATCCTCGAACAACCGTCTAACGCTGTTTGAGGCCACTCGGTGACCGAAACATGCAACAGAGCCGGTTCGCCTTACCATCGCGTCAATTGCGCTGACCTGAGCGCGTGCTCGGAATTTGCGGATGGGTGGTGGAATCCCTATAGTTGTGAATTGGCGCACGCTTTCGACTGCGGGCGTGCAGAATCGTAGAGAAGGATACAGATGCCGGACGTCAACTCGGATGCGGCGACACCTCGAATTGCACTCATTTCAACCCACGGCTACGTAGCTGCCAACCCACCACTCGGCGCGGCCGATACCGGCGGACAGGTGGTCTACGTCCTGGAACTTGCCAAAAAGCTGGCCCAATTGGGCTATGCCGTCGATATCTGGACGCGGCGATTTGAAGACCAGCCTCCTATCGATGAAGTGGCAGACGGGGTTCGTGTCCTGCGTGTCGCCTGCGGCGGACCCGATTTTATTCCGAAGGAATACCTCCACCGCCACCTTCTCGAGTGGTGTGAAAACGCGTTGCGCCTGATTCGCAGGGAAAACCTCTCCTACGACTTCATCAACAGTCACTACTGGGATGCGGGCGTGGCGGGGCAGCGATTGTCGGAAGCTCTCAATATCCCGCACATCCATACGCCGCATTCGCTCGGCATATGGAAGCAGCGCCAGATGAAGACGGACTACCCGGACAAGGCCGATACATTCGAGGCCGAGTTCAATTTCACCGAGCGCATAAAGCACGAGACCATCATCTATCGAAGCTGTGCCATGGTGATTGCAACAACGCCGCCGCAGTTGGATATGCTGGTCGAGGACTACAGTCTCGAGCGCGACCGCGTGCACATGATCCCGCCCGGTTACGACGACAACCGGTTCTTCCCCGTCAGCGAGGCGTCTCGCCGGCTGATCCGCCATCGGCTCGGCTTCGAAGGGCGAACGATCCTGGCGCTCGGCCGGCTCGCCACCAACAAGGGCTACGACCTGCTGATCGATGCGTTTTCCGTGGTGGCGCCGCGTGTGCCGGATGCGGTCCTGAGACTTGCTGTCGGCGGCGAGAACATGGACGAGCAGGAACAGAAGATCCTCAACCAGCTCAAGGAACAGGTTGAACAGCTAGGCTTGCAGGATCGTGTCGTCTTCTCTGGATATGTTGCCGACGAGGATCTGGCCGACACGTATCGGGCGGCGGACATGTTCGTCCTGTCGAGCCGCTACGAGCCGTTCGGCATGACCGCGATCGAGGCAATGGCCTGCGGAACGCCCACCGTGGTTACAATCCATGGCGGCCTCTATCGCGGGATCAGCTATGGCCGGCACGCGCTGTTCGGTGATCCGTTCGACAAGGAAGATCTCGGCATCACGATCGTCAAGCCTATGAAGCACCAGCGCCTCTACGGCCGACTGGGTCGCATGGGCGCGCACAAGGCGCGCAGCCTGTTCACCTGGACAGGTATCGCGCAGCAGCTTGTCAGCCTTGTCGAAGGACGTCCGGTGCTGAAGGCGGTCGACGACCATGATTGGGATGAGCCGTGGAACGACGGCGATTGAAACCGATCGCGCTTCTATCGAGTGACCTCGACGGGACTCTGGCAGGCGACGCGCCGGCGACATCACGCTTCCGTTCCAAATGGGAAGCGATCGACCCCGAGCACCGGCCGGTTCTCGTCTACAACAGCGGTCGTCTGGCCGACGATATTTTGAACTTCGTCGACGAAGTCGGCCTGCCAGCGCCGGACTACGTGATCGGCGGTGTCGGCACAATGCTCGCCGGTCCGCGGCACACCTCGCGCCTCGCACACTTTACTGATCTGAGGCACTTTACCCAGAGGTTTTCGGAAGGCTGGTCTCTTGAGAAAGTCGATGCGGTGCTCGGAGCGCTCGAAGACACCGTTCGCCAACCCGATGGCTATCAACACGCCTTCAAATCGAGTTGGTACCTGCACGAAGCAAGTCCGGAAGCCCTTGCCAGCATCGAGCGCGCTCTGGCCGAGGCCGGCCTGTCAGTGACGATGATCTATTCCAGCGGACGCGATCTCGATATCCTGCCGCGTTCGGCAGACAAGGGCCAGGCGCTGGCCTGGCTCTGCAATGAACTCAGCATCGGCCTGGATGAGGTGGTGGTCGCCGGCGACACCAACAACGATCGCAGTATGTTCGACCTGCCGGGTGCGCGCGGGATTGTCGTCGCCAATGCCCTACCCGAACTGCTTGACATGGCTCGGGACAACCCGCTGATTTACAGCGCGAAAGAACAGTTTGCCTTTGGCGTCGTCGAAGGCCTCGTTCATTGGTCGGTATTTGACGACGCCCGATCCTAAACTGGAAATATTGATCTCCTTGTCACGGTTTGAGCGCCCATACCGTCGCGTGTAGAACTGCGCCCGTTTCGGCGATGAGACGTGCCGATTGTACCGGCTCAAAACCGCTGATCCGCTTCGTGCCAGCCCAACGACCGTGATCCGCGAAAACCTCGATCGATCCGTAGTCGAGGAATATCCGCAGCCGTCTTGGACGGGCTCCCTTGGCGATATAGTGAGGAGACTGAGTTGCGCCCCCGTCTTCATGACAAATGGCAAGTCCCTCGTCGTCGACGACAACCTCGAGGCGAACAGTTGGATGATGGAGCTTCAGGCGGAAATGGGCACCCGGCTTTTCCAACTCGAACAGGATTTCGACGGAGCCGTTGATAAAGCTTACCTGCTCTCCGGCTGCAAGGCGCGTTCGGTCCAGAATATGGCTCCGCAGGCTCTCGGCTGCTCCGATGGGCGGGGTATGCAACTCGCCTGCAGACAAATGGATGTTGCGAGGCAACGTCATGGCTGTGGGGAAATCGATCGCTGGTCCGGTATCGGCCCAGTTGGCAAGCCATCCAATACCGACAATGGCATCACCGTCGACGAAGGCCTGGAAGGCGTAGTTATCCGTCCCGAAGTCCAGTTCCTGTTCGAATTCCTTGGAAAAGGTCTGACCATCGAACCAGCCGACAATGGCCATTGTCAGATTCTTGCGCCGGGTGGACTGGTCCTCACTATTCATCAGGCCGAGAATTAGAACCCAGCGCGTCGCGGGATCGGTCGCAGGCCCGTCGAGCGGCAGCAGACAGGGACATTCGATCGCCGTCGTCCGATAGTGTTTCTCGACCAGAAGCTTGCCGATATATGTCCAGCCGGTGGCGGCCGTATGGTCGTGGGTTTCGTAGAGCAAGACAACGCCGCCCTCATCGCTCTGGCTGCCCAGCAGCATTTTCCAACGGCCATCCGGTCCCTTGAAGACGTATGGGTCACGAAAATCGGTGGTCAATCCCTCGTCAAGGGGGCGGTAGGGCAGGATGACGTCGGCATTTCCAGCCGTAATGAGGTCGCTGGAAGTGGCAGTGAGCTGGATCTGCTGTTCCGGGATACGGTCCTGTACCTGCTCGGTGAAAAAGACGCGAATACCCGGGCCATCGGCAAGCGGGATGGCTGAGCCGGAATACGCACCGCCCCGTTTGTCGGGCCTTGCGGTAAGATCTTCCGACGGGAACAGGAAGATGGGCATGTGACGCCATCGCAGATAGTCGGAAGATACGGCGTGCCCCCAGTGCATCGTGTTCCACCGAAGCCCATGGGAATAATGCTGGTAGAAGAGATGTGGGCGACCTCCAAACCGGCCGAATCCGTTTGGATCGTTCATCCAGCCGAACGGCGGGCGAAAATGATAGCTGTCAGGAATGTTCGGCGGGGCATTTCCCGGATTGGTGTGGATAACTGTAATGCCTGTCTCCAGCACGTCGGCCAATGCGAACCAGTAGGCGACCGATACCGAGGTCTGATCCGTGTCGTAGTCGAGTTCGACACTGCCACCGCCGAAGACGTGAAAAATTCTGAATTCATACTCTTCGGCGTTCGTAACGCTCACCTCGCCGAACTTGCCACGGACATTGGAAAAAGACAGCGAGCCCGGAACGTCCGGCTTGGCCGCCTTAAGCCAGATATGGAACGTGGCGTTGACTGGCAGGTCGGCATGCAGGCTTCGAATGGTGTTCCCTCCCGCAATCCTTACCTTGACCTGGCTGTCACTCATGAAGCTGGCTCCGTTCCGTGCGGCGTTACCGGACAGATAGAGGATCAAACCCGGTTTTCGACCTGGAAATGCGCTGCAGAAGGTTAAAGCTGGATCTTCACTTTAGCAAAGCCATTCCCGGGATCGGCCAAGACCTTCTCTTTTCCAGGGGTTTTACCCTCGCCGTCGCTGTGGGGCGTCTGCAATTGCTGGCGCGGCCAATAAATTAACCAGCGCTGTTGCCCCTGGCTGACATTGTCAGGCGTCGCACACCTAACCTTCTATGGGTTGGCGTATCGCAAACTGTGTCTCAATTTGCGCTGGCTGGCGTCCGGTTACCCACCAGATCACCGACACCACAATGATAGAGACGTAGCCGTCAACAGCATAGTGCCATCCGGTATATACCGAACCGTACATTATCAGGGCTGCGAATATCCAACCGAGAATACCGAGGCAGATATTGAGGGAAGAAAGCAGATAGGCATTCAGTGTGGCAAAGGCGACGTGCATGCTTGGCATGGCCGAGATGCCGCCGCCAAGGTCTGGCCGGCCGCTCTGGTAAGCCGTCAGAAGATATGCGGCGGGCTCCCGTACCATGTGGCTATAGTCGAGACCGTCCATGGCGACCTTGAGTCCGCTGAAGCGGTCCTCGCCAACAAACTGGTGGTAGTAGATCGGCCCGACCGACGCCAGCGCCGAGGCCAAGATGGTGCCGAGGATGCATAACGTCAGCGCTGCTGCCCAGAGGTAGCGGATGCGGCCAATCTTGTCCGACCAGAGAGACACGAAAAGTATGGTGCCGAACCATTGGAAAAACCAAATCACCTCATAGCTGTTGAAGACGACGATCGACCACGTATTGCTGTCGAGCCTGTGCGTGAGTTCCCAAGGCGCAGTCCCGTGCAGCCATTCATCCAGATCGGCTAACCAGTTGTCCGCATAGAATGGAACGACGGACGGGATGGCCATCTTATAGGTAGAGTACGCGGTCAAGCTCGCGAAGAAGAACAGCAGAACCAGTAAACAGGCACGCCAGCGCCCTCGAACCAAATCTACGACGTAGCGAGTTGGCTCTGCTCGGCCGTAAATAAGCGCAGCAGAACAGACCCCACTGATAAACAAGATCGGAATACCGACGGTGAATTTCTGAGCATAAACCAGAATTAAGTGGAAGAAAGACTGCGGACTTAGTGCAGACGCGCCTGCCACGTAAGTTGCCATAAACAAGGCAAGGCGCAACGACCATCTTGTCGATGGACTGTAGTCCCTTATCCCTATAGTTAATGACATACTAATTTACCGAGATGCAAATAGCCATCGATGGCATTATCAATGTGATAGCGAAGCAGGCTTACCATGCGGTTACTTCGCCCCCCGCCAGTCCGGACCAACTGCCGGGTTGGATCGGACCGTCGGTCCTGCGCTATGACTGAAAGCTGAATTTAGGAGGATCTCATGGCCATCGGTCCTAACACCAAAGGTGTCTACACCATTGCCCCGACGCCGTTCGAGGCGGATGGCAAGATCGACTGGGAATCACTTGATTCGATGGTCGATTTCTACGAGCGCTGCGGCGTCGATGGGATGACAATCCTCGGCATCATGGGCGAGGCCCCAAAGCTCGACGCCGGCGAATCGCTCGAGATCGTCAAGCGCATCGTGGCGCGCACCAGGCTGCCGGTCATCGTCGGCGTCTCCGCCCCTGGCTTCGCCGCCATGCGCAGCCTTGCGCGCGCCTCGATCGAGGTTGGCGCGCAAGGCGTGATGATTGCGCCGCCGCCGGCGCTGCGCACCGATGACCAGATCGTCACCTATTTCCGCAACGCATCCGAAGCGGTCGGCGAGGATGTTCCTTTCGTCCTGCAGGACTATCCGCTGACCCTCTCGGTAGTCATGACCCCGGCCGTCATCCGCCGCATCGTCACCGACAATCCGGCCTGCTTCATGCTCAAGCACGAGGACTGGCCGGGCC
>NZ_RZSW01000321.1:0-7060 GCF_003997375.1 Mesorhizobium sp. M5C.F.Ca.IN.020.29.1.1
ATGCGCGCTTAATGAGCGGACAGCAATGTCTCTCAAAGGAAGAGGTCATTGTCATTATAGCGTGCCTCAACGCAGTCTACGACGACACGAGCTCGATCCGGCATACGCTCCATGAGATAGCGCGTGGCTGTTTCGCGGGTGCTGGGTGCACTATCGAGGATGCCGATAAGTTCTACTCGGATGTCTGTCACAAGGCGGCAGAAGAGCATTATGGCGGCAGGAATCTCCGGAGCCTGGATACCAGACGCTACTAGCTTCGGAGACTACGAAAGTCCATCTGTTCAAAGGAGAGTGGTTTGACACTCAATTCAATCGACCAATTCAGCACGGCATCTTCGATGCAGGAGTATATTGCCGTACAAGATCAGCACCTAGGCGACTTGCAACTCATTCCGCCTAATGCGACTCCCGCAGATGACCATGGAGGAATCCGGCACCCTGACATCGGCGGGTCGATGCGGATGCCGCCGCGGTCCGGCCTGCATAGCAAAGACGGTTCACTGTGGTCGCGCGTTAAGTCAGCAGTCAGGAAAGCGGTTGGAGAATGTTGCGTCGGAAAGCCCTCTAGCGGATCGGCGCAGGCGTCTGGCAAGGAGTCCTCGTCGGTTCTCCGCTCATCAGATGACATCGGATATCTCGTTGGCCCGTTATGGGACCACCACCGCTGGGACAATGGCGGCCAACTAATGCCGCGTGAAATCGTTCTTGAATTGGGAAAACTCGGGTTCCTACCGGGCCAGCGCAACCAAGATCAGCCGGCACGCTTCCAGATTAACGGTGAGCACTACACGGCCGAGGCGAAGCTAACACCGAATTCCGACGTGGTGTTTGGCCAACTCAGACAAGTTTATCTCATCCATAACCCTCAAGACGCCTGAAGGCCGTGGAGGTCACGTTAACCGCCGATCAGTGTGGCCGGATGGGCGGGTGCTACCCCTCACCCGGGCCGGACTTGCACCGGCTGGAACTCGCGCAGCTTGGCCTGGTGCACGTCACCACCACGGCTCTTTACCGCAGCAGCGCGGACTGTTTGAGACGTGCTCCTGAAAGGCGATCCCAGAGGGCCGGCCCCATCGCCAACGCAGCTTTACGCTACTGTCTTAGTCCATGCTGAATTCCTTCCGCTGCTGTAAAGCACACTCTCTTCGATGAAGACAAGCCGGGCAGGATCGAGATCGAGCTGTCCGGCGAACCAGGTGCGACGGCGCTTCAGGACGTCCAGAGGGTCTTGCTCCAGTTCATGTGCGCACTTTTTTTGAACGTCCAGCCGCGCTCGCCAAGCCAGGCGTTCAGGGCACTGCGGCTGATACCTGCCGACCGCTCGACCGACAGCCGTTCGACCATCTCGTCCAGCGTGATGTTCTTGCTCCCTCGATTCATGCGCATCGTGGCTTGAACCGCGCCGCCAACACCGTGGCCGAGGTGTCCGCTCGCCCAGGCCGCGGGCGTGCTGATCGGATCACCCGCTGTCGCTGAGGCTCTCGCCGCCGGTTCACCGCTATTGCCTCAAAAATGTCGGCTCCACGACACGCTCTGTAGGGTTTGTCAGGTCCGCGCCACAGGCTTCGTGGGCCGATCTGTTGTTTGCGGCAGGCTAAAAGAGCTGGACAGCAAGCATAAATTTGGTCGCCGGCTCGATCCGTCAGATTGGAACGAGATTTGCACCCTTGAGGGTGAGACGACGGCAGCAGCCGACCGGCTCTCCTGTCGCGGGCCCGCGATCGACACAACCAAGGAAGGAGCCCAGCATAGCACAGGCACGGCCAGCCGAGAACTCGCCGGTGGCAGGCGCGAGCCATGGGTCAGTCGTAGATCGGCTGGTCGGCATCGACCTCGCTCGGGGCCTGGCTGTCTTCGGGATGTATGCCGCCCATCTCGGTCCCGACCCCGGCGAAGGAGGACTAGTCGGGTTTCTGATGGAACTAACCCATGGGCGGTCGTCCGCCTGTTTGCCGTATTGGCCGGTTTTTCGATCCTCCTGATTACCGGCCGCAAGGCGCCGAAGTCGGGCATAGCCGGTAGACAGGCCATTGCCAGAGTCGCAATTCGTGCACTTGTTTTGTTCGCGCTTGGCTCAATCCTGGTCTGCCTCGGCACCCCGGTCCTGATCGTTCTGCCATACTGCGGAATCTGCTTCTTGTTGGTCCTGCCGCTCTGTCGGCTCAGTGCAGAGCCGCTCGGCTTCCTCGCTGCGGCGACCGCATTAGTTCTACCCCAATTGCGCTTCCACCTTGCAGCAATGTTTGGCTCCGAGATCCGTACTTCGACCCGGTGTTCAAGCTCATGGTCAGCGGCAGTTATCCGCGATGAGCTGGGTTCCTTTCGCGATCGCAGGCATGGCCATGCGCGCCTTGACCTTAGTACGCAAGCAATGCATTGGCGCCTTTGGCCTGGCGGGGGTAGCGCTGGCTGTGTTGGGCCATTGCGGATCCTTCCTCGCGCTGCGTTTGCTGCCTGAATGTACCCGGCGATCTGAAGGAATCCGCCGGGTGGTGGTCGGACGGCGGCCACCTCCCTGGTCGTCGCCATGGATAGCCGCACCCCATAGCCAAATTCTCGATCGTGGGCAGCACCGGTTGCGCAATGATCATCTTGGCGGCTTGCTTGCTCGCTATGGATGCGCTCCCGCATCTGCGAAAGCTGGTCTGGCTAATAATCGCAGTCGGCTCGATGCCTTTGACCGCCTATGTCCTGCACATTATAGCAATATATTTTCTTGGAGGAGGCTCGGGCCTGTGCGTTCTCGTTGGCTTCATAGTGGTTGTAAGCACTTTCGCGGTGCTTTGCCTGCGCGCCACTGAGGACCGATGGAAGCGCTGATGGGTAGGATCGCAGATCTCGCGCGTCACATCCACTGAGCACACATCAGCCGAGCGAAACCCGATGTCAGCCATCAGGCAGTAGCCGCCTCCCCTGCCGATGAAGGATGCATTCGCCGTGCTATTTTTCGGGTTCTGTCGCAGATCGTGCTTTTGGTCACAACGGGACGCTTTCGCGCAGATGATCATGCTGCAAGGATTTCGAACTGCTCTGCGATTGAGGGACGTGGATTATAGGCGAACCTCGCCTGTCGTTTGCGCATCATGTGGACCATCTCGATGCCGGACAGGGTGACCGCGGCGGCGTGCGTCGATTTGAAACCGAGCATCGGCCGCACCCGGCGCTTGATGCGCCGATGATCCTGCTCGATGCGGTTATATTATCAGGCATGAATGGGCGCGACGCGCCAATCCGTATTTTCTTGCACGGATGGATCGACTACCGTCCACCTACCGGGATTGGGGTGTCGGGAGCACGCATGGCGGGCAGGCCGAAGTACCTTGATGAACCGAGAGTTCGAGTTGTTATCTGGCCGCCCCCTTCGACTTGCCCGGTTGCGCTGCGAGCGCGGATCCGTAGTTGTCGTGTAGCCCGCCGGCTCCCATGGTTGCTGACCCTGGAAAGGAGCTGGGAATGAGAATCATTGCCCTTGATGTCCACCGATCATTCGCTCAAATGGCAATCTTGGAGAAAGGCAAAATCCGGGATGCCGGGAGGATCGATCTCGAACACGGTCGTCTGTTGCAGTTCGCCACGAAGCTCAAGCCGGATGACGAGATCGTCATCGAGGCGACAGGCAATACGAGCGCGATCGTCCGGTTGCTTCGCCCTTTGTGGGCAGGGTGGTCATAGCCAATCCGATCCTGGTTCGGGCCATCGCCTGGGCCAAGGTCAAGACCGACAAGATCGACGCGGCATATGGGTTGCCATTCCGTTTGCGACAGAACTCTTCCGACTTGGCCCCGCCCGCCTTGCCATAGACGATTGTGAGCAGGTCCTGGCTGGCCGGCTTGCAATGACAATTGCTATTGCGGACACGGCCATCGACGATCTCGGCGCGCTTCTTGCTCTTACCATAGACATAGGCTCCGGCGTAGAATGGGTTCTCAGAATCAAAGATTTCGTTGTGGTAGCGGATCGGAACCCAGTCGAAGGACAACATCTTCTTTGCCGTCGGACGGCCTGGGGAAATGCACGCCGTCGTCGGTCATCGAGATCAGCACCTGGCGCGCACTGCCGATCTCGCGGAAACGCGCGAATATGAGGCGGACGGCCCCTTTTGCAGGCGAATGTCGACGGCCATCCTCAAAGCCGAATCGAGTAGCTCATGGAACTTCCGCACAGGGGATCGGCAAGGCACTTACGACGGAGATGGAAAATGGATAGAATCAATAACGCTGCTCACGCAGCAGCCTCAACAATGCAACACGCAGCCTTTGACCAGCATCTGCGCGAGGCAGCACAGCATTGCACGCAAGAATCCAGTGCAGATCCTTCCCCTTGTCCTTGCTCCGCCCAGCAAAAGGACCATATCGGTGAGGCAACGCAGCAGCCAAAACTTGTCGTCATCTCAAATCGGGTTGCTGCATTCGACCCGCTTCAACCCAAGACGGGCGGGCTTGCTGCGGCCCTCGAGCCTGTGGTGGAACGCTTTGGCGCAGTCTGGATGGGCTCCTCGGGCAATTTGGGCGACGGCACCGAGCCCTTGGACATCGGGCAGCACGGCGAGGGCCAAGTGGCGAAGCTCGATATGCCGCGCGAGCACTATTCTGGGTACTACGAAGGTTTCGCGAATTCGATATTGTGGCCGGCGTTGCACTCGCTGCCTGACCGGATGGCCGCCTCCGCAAATCATTATGAAAGCTATCAGGAGATCAACAAGTTCCTGGCGGGAGCCGCTTTCCAGTTCCGGGATCGAGATGCAATCTGGGTGCATGACTATCACTTTCTTCCACTCGGCGCTGGTCTGCACAAGCTCGGTGTCGACAAGCCGATCGGCTTTTTCCTGCATACGCCATGGCCAGCACCTGATGTGATGGCGCGAGTGCCTAATCATCGTCAGCTCATGCACTCGATGCTCGACTACGATCTGCTCGGCTTTCAGACCAACTGGGACCTGAACAACTTCCGCGACTGCCTGCGTACCCATCTCGGATTGGAAGTCGAGCACGGTGTGGTGGTTTCGAGCCGCCGACAGACGCGTTGTCAGAAATTTCCGATCGGTATCGATCACAAACAGTTCGCACAGTATGCCTCGGAGTCGCTTGCGAAACCGTATATCGCGTCTTTGCAGAAGAAACTCAACGGCGCGAAGCTTGCAATCGGGGTCGACCGGCTCGACTACAGCAAGGGTATCGACGCCCGGATTGAAGCCTTCGATAAGGTCTTGACAGACCAGCCGCGCAGTATAGTGCTCCTGCAGATCGCCAACCCGTCGCGCACCGAAATCGAGGCCTATAAAAGTTATAAGCGCAAGGTTGAGAGCCTCGTCAAACGTGTCAATGACGAGCATGGCACGGACGAGTGGAGGCCCATCCTCTATGAGTATAATGCTTTCACCCAGGCTCAACTGGCAGGCCTCTACCGCACTGCGCGTGTTGGCGTGGTGACGCCAGTGCGTGACGGCATGAATCTGGTTGCGAAAGAATATATTGCTGCGCAAGATCCGGATGATCCCGGCGTTTTGGTGCTATCGAAGTCTGCAGGTGCGGCCGAAGACTTCAATCACAACGAAGCGCTGCTGGTGGATCCGAACAGCCCCGACGAGATCGCGACCGCGATTTCCAAAGCGGCCAACATGCCGCGCGAAGAGCGCATCCAACGCTGGCGGCCAATGATGGATAAAATTGAAGCATATACGATCCATGATTGGTCGGCGGACTTCGTACGGGAACTGGACAAAAGCCGGGTCACGGTGCCGGCGGATCACTTCCGACATCTCGGCTTCGGCTGGATCAACGAGACGCAAATGCCCTCGTATCGGACTGCCGCCGAGTTGGACGCCGCGCTAAAGCGCGCGATGGATAGACATTGGATCCTGCCGCCTACCGGCAGCTCCGTCTCCGGAGCGTCGCCGGAGTCGATCGCGATCGCTTCGGTCGTAGGAACGCGATCGGGATCCTGATTGCTCGGCTGAAGCCATGTGAGCGGGACGATTGGCAGCGGCGATGGCGGCACGCTCTGTCTCGAAGATGATCTGCGTCTGCCCGTTTGATAGATCGGCCGCGGCAGGGCGCGGTGCCTGATCGAAAAGCGATAAGTCTATCAGCGGCATGTATGGACGGCCTCCGCGTGGCAAGGGCTTTCTGACATTGATGACAGGTTGGTCGGGTGCAGGCATGTATTCGGCCTTTGAGTGCGGCCTGTTCATGCCGCTGGCCTTGATGAAGTCCGCGGATCGGATCCCAGACAGGTCAACGCGCTTTTTGAGCGGCACCCACTGAGCGGGTTTTTCCGATCCCGGTTCGACCGTCCGTCATCACACCATCAGCACCTCACCAACCTCTGTGCATCCTCTGCGACTACGTCACTACGCCGGTGAATCCGCGAAGCGCTTGCCCGTAGTCATCAGCGCCCAGACGATCCGGGCCATCTTGTTTGCCAAGGCCACCGCAACGACGTTGTACGGCTTTTTCGCCAGAAGCTCGGCAGCCCAGCGAGTGGGTGCCGCTTTGCCCTTACGACAGAAGCGAAGCACGGCATGGGCTCCCACAACAAGAAGGCGACGGATGTAGGGATCGCCTTGCTTGCTGATCCGCCCGAGCCGATCCTTTCCTCCGGATGAGTTCTGTCGCGGCACCAGGCCAAGCCAAGCCGCGAGTTGCCGACCGGATTTGAACAGGGAAGCATCTGTCACGGTCGCAACGATTGCGCTGGCGGTGATCGGACCGATGCCGGGGATCGTTTCGAGGCGACGGCTCAACTCGTGCGAACGATGCCAGATGTGAATCTGTCGGTCCAGCTCACCGACCTTCTCGTGCACCTCACGCAATTGCTGCACCAAAAGAAAGAGGGCCGATCGGGCAAGCGGGGGAATGAGGTCGTTCCCCTCGTCCTCAACCAACGCGACGAGCATGCTCAGCCCTGTAGCACCCTGACGAGTGATGATGCCCAACTCCGCCAAGTGGCCGCGCAAGGCGTTCACCAGCATTGTCCGCTGCCGGATCAAAAGCTCGCGGACGCGATGCAGCATCAACACGCTCTGCTGCTCCTCGCTCTTTGTCGGAACAAAGCGCATCGT
>NZ_RZSW01000322.1:0-7036 GCF_003997375.1 Mesorhizobium sp. M5C.F.Ca.IN.020.29.1.1
GGGCGGACGAGCAGGTGAGCAAAAGATCGCCGAGGCCGGAAAGTCCCATCAGCGTTTCCGGCCTGGCGCCGAAGGCAGCACCGATGCGGCGCAATTCGACGAAGCCGCGGGTCACCATGGCGGCCTGGGCGCTGGCGCCGAGCGCGGCGCCGGTGACGGCACCCGCGGCAATGGCGAAGACGTTCTTCAGCGCGCCGCCGATCTCGACGCCGATGAGATCGTCGCTCGAATAGCAGCGCAGGTTCTGCGCGGAGAAGCGGGCGGCAAGCTCGGCCGCCAGATACTTGTCGCGGGCGGCGACCACCACGGCCGTCGGCAGGCCCCTGGCGACGTCGGTGGCGAAGCTTGGGCCGGACAGGGCGGCGACCGGATTTTCAGGCAGGATCTCTCTAGCGATGGCCGACAGCAGCGCGCCGGTGTCGCGCTCGATGCCCTTGGCGCAGAGAACCAGCGGGGCGCCTGTCGGCATATGGGTTTTCGCGGTGGCCAGCATGGCGCGCAGCGACTGCGCCGGCGCCACCGCCAGAACGCAGTCGGCGCCGTCGAGCGCGGCCTCGATGTCGCTCGTTGCCACGATGCCGGCCTGGAGCGCGATGCCCGGCAGATAGCGCTGATTTTCGCCACGGTCGATCGCGGCGACGGTCTCCGGGTCGCGCGCATAGAGGCGGACGAAATGACCGGCTCGCAGCATGGCCAGCGCCAGTGCCGTGCCCCAGGCACCGCCGCCGAGCACGGCAATGCGCCAACCGCTTGGCGCCTTGTGCCCGCTACCGGTCATGCCTTGGCTCCGCGCCGGCCCGAGCCGACCATCGGGGCAGAGATACTGTCCAGCGGCCAGCGCGAGCGCGGCCCGAAATCGGCGGCGTTCTCACCCGCGATGCCGACGCGCAGCCGTTCGATGCCGGCCCAGGCGATCATCGCCGCATTGTCGGTGCAGAGTTTGAGCGGCGGTGCGACGAAAGCAAAGCCGGCTTTCTCGCACAGGGCTTCGAGTGTCGCCTTGATCGTCCGGTTGGCAGCGACGCCGCCGGCGACGACGAGCGCAGGCTCCATCTCGCCTGGAAACTCCTGACGGAATCGGTTCAGCGCCCTCGAAACACGATCCTCCAGTGCATCCGCCACCGCCGCCTGGAACGAGGCGCAGATGTCGGCGACGTCCTGGTCGCTCAACGGGGCAATGGCCGTTGCTGCCTGGCGCACCGCGGTCTTCAGCCCGGAAAAGGAGAAATCGGGCTGCGCCGATCCCTTCATCGGCCGCGGGAAGGCGAAGCGTGCGACGTCGCCGGTCGCCGCCGCCTTCTCGACATTCGGCCCGCCAGGGTAGGGCAGGCCGAGCATCTTGGCGGTCTTGTCGAAGGCTTCGCCGAGCGCATCGTCGATGGTTGTCGCCCAGCGCTGATAGTCGCCAACGCCACGCACCGCGACGATCTGCGTGTGGCCGCCGGACACCAGCAGCAACAGGTAGGGAAAGTCGAGCCCGTCGGTCAGCCGCGCGGTCAGCGCGTGGCCTTCGAGATGGTTGATGGCGATCAGCGGCTTGTTCGCCGCGGCGGCGATCGCCTTGGCCGTCATCAGCCCGACGATCAGCCCGCCGACCAGGCCGGGCCCGGCGGTCGCGGCGATCGCGTCGATGTCGGCGAGATCGACGCCCGAATCGGCGAGCGCTGCCTCGATAATGCCGTCCAGCGCCTCGACATGGGCGCGCGCGGCGATTTCCGGCACGACGCCGCCGAAGGCGGCATGCTCCTCGATCTGGCTGAGCACGATATCGGACAGGATTTTCGGCGCGCCGCCGCCGTCCAGCGCCACCACGCTCGCGGCGGTCTCGTCGCAACTCGTCTCAATGCCCAGAACGCGGATCAATTCGTCGCTATCCCCTAGAGATTGTGCAACCAGTCTTTCCCCGTTAGGAGAAAGCCCGGAAAACGGCCTCAATCTGCCGGGGGTTATCACGGACGGCGCGCCATGCAAACAACCTTGAAAATCGGAACACGCGGCAGCCCGCTGGCGCTGGCGCAGGCGCATGAAACGCAGGCGCGACTGATGGCCGCGCACGGCATGCCGGTTGAGGCATTTGAAGTGGTCGTCATCTCGACCAGCGGCGACCGCATCCAGGACCGGCCGCTGTCGGAAGCCGGCGGCAAGGGCCTGTTCACCAGGGAGATCGAGGAAGCGCTGCTAGCGCGCCGTATCGACATCGCCGTGCATTCGTCGAAGGACATGCCGACGGTGTTGCCCGACGGGCTGGAACTGTCCGCCTTCCTGCCACGCGAGGACGCCCGGGACGTTTTCGTCGGCAAGGCGGCGAAAACGATCGCCGGATTGCCGCACGGCGCAAAGGTCGGTTCGTCGTCGCTGCGGCGCCAGGCGCTGATCCGGCGGATGCGGCCGGACCTCGACGTGGTGATGTTCCGCGGCAACGTGCAGACGCGGCTGCGCAAGCTCGACGAGGGCGTTGCCGACGGCACCATCCTTGCCTATGCCGGGCTGAAGCGGCTCGGGCTCGAAAATGTCATCACCGACCTGATGCCGCTCGACACCTTTCCGCCGGCGCCGGGGCAGGGCGCGATCTGCATCGAAAGTCGCATCGGCGACCTCGATGTGGAAAAGATGCTGACGGGAATCCATGATTTGCCGACCGGACAGGCGCTGGCCTGCGAACGGGCTTTCCTGGCTGCGCTCGACGGGTCGTGCCGCACGCCGATCGCCGGCCATGCGACGATATCGGGCGGAACGGTTGTCTTTGCCGGCCTGATAATCTCGCCGGACGGTACGCAGTCCCATGAGGTCAAGGCGGAAGGCCCGGTGCAGGATGCCGCCCAGATCGGCGAGGATGCCGCCAGGACCGTACGGGCCAAGGCTGGCGAAAAATTCTTCGACGGCTGGGCCTGACATGGTTCGTGTCCTGGTGACGAGGCCGGAACCGGGCGCCTCGCGCACGGCGCAGCGGCTTTTGGACCAGGGTTTTCAGCCGATCCTGCTGCCATTGACCGAAACGGTCGCTCTGCCGGTCGATGCGGACGGGGTCGCAGACAATGCCGTGGCCGTTGCCGTCACCAGCGCCAATGCCGTGCGTCACGCGCCGAAGGAAATCATCGCAGCGCTCGCCGGCTTGCCCTGCCATGCCGTCGGTAAAAGGACCGCGGAAGCGGCCCACACTGCGGGATTCTTCTCCGTCAGCGAAGGCCCCGGCGATGCCCAGGCGCTGGCGGATGCGCTTGCCGGCGGCTACGCCGGACAGACCATCGTCTATCTGTGCGGGCGCGTGCGGTTTTCGGGTTTCGAGCAGCGGCTGCAGGCGGCAGGCGTTCACGTCCGCACCGTCGAGACCTATGATACCGTCGCGCTGGACTGTTCCGACGAAGCCGTTCTTGCGCGCTTGTCCGGCCTGCCGGTCGAGGCGGTGCTGCTCTATTCGGCCAACGCGGCCACAGCGATGCAGGCACTGGCCGGCCGGCCGGCGCTGCTTGGCGTTTTTGAGAGGACAATTTTTTTCGCCTTGTCGGCGCGCATTGCCGCGGCGTTGGACGATGTCGCCGGCGACAGGATCCGGATAGCGCCTGAGCCCAGCGAAGATGCGCTGCTGGGCCTTTTGCAGGCGCGGCGCTGAACGGGCGCCTGCCGCTGCTGCCTGCCCGTCCCGGGCGTCAGCGCTGGGGCGACTGCCTGGATCGGCATGTTTGTTCTTGCTTTGTGCCGGCAGCTGTGCTAAGAAAATGCCTGTCGTGCCCATTCGCGACGACGACCCGCCGCCAAGGCGGGTTTTTTGTTTCTGATCTCCCTGAAGCGCAGATACGGCCCCTGCGGCGTTTTGCCAAAACTGACCTCGAAGCCACGGGCGTCATCACGCCGCCCCTTTTCACCGCTCGGTGATGTGCTAGACCCTTTCTGAACCATCCCGAAGCGAAATTTGCGGAGCCCAAGCATGGTCAAGACGCCGAAGATGCGGCATTCGAAAAGCCGTCGTGAGCCGGTGACCATCGAGCTCGAACCCGGCGCCGTCTCGCGCGTTGCCGACGAGGATGCCGCCAACGGGCGGACCGACGAGGCGAAGGCGGAGGAAGCGGCAAACGCGTCGCAGCCGGAAGCGCCTGATGAACCCGTGCATGCCGATCAGACCGACATCGAGCCGTGGGAACATGCCGACGCGGCCCCGCCGGCCGGCTCGGAAGAGCCCGCAGAGGGTGGCGCCAAAGGTGCCGAAGGACCCAAACCGACTTATCCGGCCGGCTCGGAGGCGTCGGCGAACCGGGCCTTCGACTACAGTTTCGACGACGCATCCGCCAAAGCCAGCGGGACGGGGACCAGCAACGGGACCGATGAAGCGCCGAAAGAAACCCAGACAGGGAATGAATACATGGCGCAGCCGAAGCGTGGCGGCATCAACGGCATCGCTGCCGGCTTTATCGGCGGCGTCATCGCACTCGCCGCCGCCGGAGGGCTGCAGTTTGCCGGCTTGCTCGGCGCGCCAGGGGCCGGCGATGCCTCCTCGGGCGGCGTATCGCTCGATGGCATCAATGGCGAAATCGCTTCGCTAAAGAGCGAGATCGCCGGGCTCAAGGACACAGGCGGCAACAATGATGCGTCGGCCAAGGTGGACGGGCTGTCGTCGGCCCTGGATCAGGTCAAGACGGATGTCGCTGCGCTGAAATCGGCGGTCGAGCAGGGTGGAGCAGGCGACAGTGCCGGGCTTGCAGCCCTTGGCGACAAGGTCAGGCAGATCGAGACGGAGATTGCGGCTCTTGGCCAAACCGGCAATACGGCGCCGGTCGATCTCGGCCCGCTCAACGAAAAGCTGGTCGGGCTCGACGCACTGGTGAAATCCGCCGGCGAGACGGCGAAAGCGCAGGAAGGCCGGCTTGCGGCGCTGGAACAATCCGTGTCGCAGCTTTCCGACAAGCTCGAGGCACAGGCAGCGCAACCGAAGATCGCGCTCGCCATTGCCGCATCGGCGCTGAAGGCAGCACTCGACCGCGGTGCGCCTTTCGCGGCCGAACTCGAAACCTTTGCGGCGATTTCACCCGATGCACCGGAGCTCGCGACCTTGCGTAGCTACGCCGAGAAGGGCGTTCCGACTCGGGCTGAGATCGCCGCCGAAATGCCCGCCGCGGCCAATGCCATGGTCGCTGCCTCGGAGCCCGTCGACCAGAATGCCGGCTTCCTGCAAAACCTGTTGTCGAGCGCCGAATCGCTGGTCAAGGTCCGGCCGATCGGCGCCGTCGAAGGCGCCGGGGCGCCGGAAACCGTCGCGCGTATGGAGGTGGCGGTCAACCAGGGCGACTACGCCAAGGCGCTCGGCGAATACGACACACTGCCCGAGGCGGCCAAGGCCGCCGGCGCCGAATTTGCCGGCAAACTGAAGGCGCGGACCGAAGTCGAGACGCAGATCGAGGCGCTGATCGCCAGTGCGATGAAGGCGTGAGGAAAACCCGATGATTCGCATTCTGCTTTTCCTCGCCGTCGTTTTCGTGCTCGGGCTGGGTTTCGCCTGGCTGGCTGACCGGCCGGGCGAGATGGTCGTCACCTTCAGCGGCTATCAATACCAGGTCAGCCTGATGGTGGCGGCGGTGGCGGTTGTCGCCGTGGTCGCCGCGGTGATGATCGTCTGGTGGCTGCTAAAGGCGCTGTGGAACAGCCCCTACACCATATCGCGCTATTTCCGCGTGCGCCGTCGCGACCGTGGCTATCAGGCGCTGTCGACCGGCATGATCGCCGCCGGGGCCGGTGACGGAGCGCTCGCCCGCAAGAAGACCAAGGAAGCGGCAAAGCTCATTCGCTCCGACCAGGAGCCGCTGATCCACCTGCTCGAGGCGCAAGCCTCGCTGCTCGAAGGCGACCATGAGGGTGCCCGCGAAAAGTTCGAGACCATGCTCGACGATCCCGAAATGCGGCTGCTCGGCCTGCGCGGGCTCTACCTCGAGGCCGAACGCCTCGGCGATCGCAACGCGGCGCGGCACTATGCCGGCCGCGCCGCCGCGATGGCGCCGCAGCTGGCCTGGGCCGCCGAATCGACGCTGGAAGATCTGACCGGGCGCGGCGACTGGGACGGCGCGCTGAAACTGGTCGAGGCGCAGAAATCGACGCGCCAGATCGAACGCGACGCCGCCAACCGGCGTCGCGCCGTGCTGCTCACTGCCAAGGCGCAGGCGCTGATCGACAGCGATCCCAATGCCGCCAAAACCGCTGCTCTCGAGGCCAACCGGCTGCGGCCGGATTTCGCGCCGGCGGCGGTGATCGCAGCCAAACTGCTGTTCAGACAGAATGATGTGCGCAAGGGCGCGAAGATACTGGAAGCGGCGTGGAAAGCCGAGCCGCATCCGGAGATCGCGGAGCTCTACACCCACGCCCGGCCGGGCGATGCCGTGCTCGACCGCCTGAACCGGGCGAAGAAGCTGCAGGAGATGAAGAAGAACCACGCCGAATCATCGCTGGCGGTGGCACGCGCCGCACTCGACGCGCAGGACTTTTCAACCGCCCGCAAAGAGGCCGAGGCAGCCATACGCATGGATCGCCGCGAAGGCGCCTATCTGCTTCTGGCCGACATTGAGGAGGCCGAGACCGGCGATCAGGGCAAGATTCGGCAACTTTTGTCCAAGGCAGTGCGTGCACCGCGCGATCCGGCCTGGGTTGCCGACGGCGTCGTCTCCGAACGCTGGGCGCCGGTGTCGCCGATCACCGGCAAGCTCGACGCCTTTGAGTGGCGGGCGCCGATGGAGCGGCTCGGCCAGCTCATCGACAGTGATGAGGACGCGCCGGACGCCGCAGTGCCGACGATTGCGGGGCCCATCGAGCCGGCAAAAGAAAATGTGATCGAGCTGAACCCCGCTGGTTCGGCCGAAAGACCGACCGCCGCGGCGGCCTCGGAAAGTGGCGAAGACGATGTTGCGCCGGTCAACGCCACGGCGTTTGCCGCGGTGCCACCGGATGCCGAAGCTGTCGAACCGGCGGAGGAACTGGCGCGGCTGCCCGACGATCCCGGCGTCGATCCGGACGACCAAGACCAAAAATCACCACGCAAGTTTCGATTGTTTTGATT
>NZ_RZSW01000323.1:0-7026 GCF_003997375.1 Mesorhizobium sp. M5C.F.Ca.IN.020.29.1.1
CGGCATCATCGTCCAGCAGGAAATCCTGTTCGAACGACGCGGCAAGCTCGTCGTCCACGGCGTCGGTGGCAGCCGGTTCGAAAGCCGGCTCGCGAATCTCGGTTGCGCCGTCGTTGTCGTCGGCGCCGAATTCGCCCATCAACTCCCTCTCGAGATCGATGTCGAAATCGCCCTCGTCCGCCGGCTGGATGGCTGGGGCCGCCTTCGGGTGGGCCTGCGGCTTGACCGGCTGGCGCGGGTCGAACCCCATGATCCTGGTCAGTTCCGCGAACGGATCATCGTCGGCGATATCGTTTTGGGCGGCTGCTCTCAGCTGGGTTCTGTCTGCCATTATTGTTCCCGAACTCGCACTCATTCGGACGCCATGGACGTCGCGCAGGGTTGGCCCTTACCAGCGCAATGTGGGCAAAAGGTGACAGGTTTTTTAGTCAAACCTAACGCATTTCGGTGGGCGCATCGGCCCCGATCAGCATCAGGCCGGACGTCAAAACGTCCGAAACAGCCTGCACCAGCCCTAGTCTGGCATGCGTCAATTGTCGGTCGTTAACCTTAACAAAACGTAAGTCCGGATTCTCGGTCCCGCGGTTCCAATGTCCGTGGAAGCTGGAGGCGAGATCGTAGAGGTAGAATGCCAGCCGGTGCGGCTCGAGCGCAAGTGCCGCCGATTCGATCAGCCGCGGATATTCCGCAAGCTTCCTGATCAGGCCAATCTCGCCTTCGTCGGTCAGCGAAGCGGTGGCGGCGGCCAGCCGATTGCGGTCGAAATTGGCCTCGCCCAACTGTTCGCTCGCCTGCCGGAACACCGAATGGCAGCGCGCCGAAGCGTACTGCACGTAGAACACCGGATTGTCCTTCGACTGCTCGGTCACCTTGGCGAAGTCGAAATCGAGCGGCGCATCGTTCTTGCGGTAGAGCATCATAAAGCGGATCGGATCGCGGCCGACCTCCTCCACCACTTCGCGCAGCGTCACAAAATCGCCCGACCGCTTCGACATGCGCACCGGTTCGCCCTCGCGAAAAAGCCTCACCAGTTGGCAAAGCAGCACTGAAAGCTTCACCTCGTCGCCGGAAATCGCCCGAGCGAGCGCTTCCAGGCGCTTCACATAGCCGCCATGATCGGCGCCAAGCACATAGATCAGCTCGACGAAACCGCGATCGACCTTGTCCTTCAAATAGGCGACGTCCGCGGCAAAATAGGTGAAGGTGCCGTCCGACTTGACCAGCGCCCGGTCCATGTCGTCGCCGACCGCAGTCGAGCGGAACAGCGTCTGCTCGCGATCCTCCCAGTCGTCCGGCTTCTCGCCCTTGGGCGGCGGCAGCTTGCCCTTGTAGATATGGCCCTTGAGCGTCAGGTCGTTGATGGCCGAACGGATTTTCCGGGCGTTGTCGGCGTGCAGCGTGCGCTCCGAGAAAAAGACGTCGTGATGCACATTGAGCAGCGCCAGATCCTCGCGGATCATGGCCATCATCGCATCGATCGTCCTGTCCTTGACGATGGCAAGCGCTTCCTCGTCGGACATCTGCAGCAGGGAGCGGTCGAATTCGCTGGCCAGCGCCTGGCCGACCGGCACCAGATAGTCGCCCGGATAGAGCCCGGCCGGAATCTCGCCGATGTCGTCGCCAAGCGCCTCGCGGTAACGCAGCATGGCCGAGCGGCCGAGCACGTCGATCTGCGAACCAGCATCGTTGATGACATATTCCTTGGTCACGTCATAACCGGCGAAGGCCATCAGATTGGCGAGCGCATCACCCACCACGGCGCCACGACAATGGCCGACATGCATCGGTCCGGTAGGGTTAGCCGAGACATATTCGACATTGGCTTTCCTGCCGCCGCCGACCTTCGAGCGGCCGTAATCGCGGCCTTCGCCGAGCAGCACAGTCAGATGCAACTGCCAGAACGCGTCCTTGAGCCTGAGATTGACGAAGCCTGGACCGGCAACGTCCGCAGCGGCGATGTCGATGTCGGCGCGCAGCGCCTGCGCCAGCCTTTCAGCCAGTGCGCGTGGGGGCTGGCCGGTCGGCTTGGCCAGCACCATTGCCGCATTGGTCGCCAGGTCGCCATGGCTGGCGTCGCGCGGCGGCTCGACGGCGATGCGCGACAAGTCCAGCGAACCGCCGTCTTTGTCTTTTAAATCAAGCGCTTCGACAGCTCTGGTGATTCGCGCGTTGAAATCGGCGAAGATGTTCATTGGTGTAGCTCTGGGGTGTGGCTCTGGCGGCTTTGCAGGGATCCGGCTTATTGGCCGGCAAAATCGAGCTCGGCCTAGCTTAATTCAGGCGTATGGTCAAACAAACGGCGGTGTTCTTTCAAAGCGTAGGTATCCGTCATGCCCGCCAGGAAGTCGGCGACGCTGCGCGCCTTGATGCGATCGTCGGCCCGGTCGAGCCCTTCGCGCCAGCCGTCGGGCATGGCGCGCGGATTGGCGAAATAGACCTCGAACAGGTCGTTGACGATCTGCTCGGCCTCGTTACGCACGCGCATGACCTCGCTGTGCCGGTAGAGATGCTTGTAGAGAAAGTCCTTCAATTCGTTTTCGAACGCGGCCATTTCGGCTGAAAAGGTCACCATCGTCTCGCCTGCCACCCTTACCGCGTCGGCGCTGTCCGGCTTGATGCGGGCCAGATTGGCGGTGGTGGAAACGATGACATCCTCGACCATCATCGTGATCTGCCGTCGCATCAGTTCGTGCCCTGTCCTCACATCGTCCAGCGCCGGATAGCGCTGGCGCACGCCTTCGAGGATCGAGCCGGGCAGCGAGACCTTTTCCAGCATGCCCAGCGTCAGGAAGCCGGATCTCAGGCCGTCGTCGATGTCATGGGTGTTGTAGGCGATGTCGTCGGCGATCGCTGCGCACTGCGCCTCGATGCCGGCGAAGCGGTCGAGTTCGAGGTCGTGCAGATCCGAATAGTCGCGGATCGCCTGCGGCACCGGCCCCTTCAGACCCTTTCCGCTGGCGTCAGTCAGCGGTCCGTTGTGTTTTACCAGGCCCTCCAGCGTTTCCCAGGTGAGGTTGAGCCCGTCGAACTCGGCATAGCGGCTCTCCAGCCGCGTCACCACGCGCAGCGATTGCGCGTTGTGATCGAAGCCGCCCCAGGCGACCATTTTCTCGTTCAGCGCGTCCTCGCCGGTATGGCCGAAGGGCGTGTGGCCAAAATCGTGCACCAGCGCCACCGCCTCGGCCAGGTCCTCGTCGCCGCGCAGCGCCCGCGCCAGGGCACGCGCTATCTGCGCCACCTCGATCGAATGCGTCAGCCGGGTGCGGTAATGATCGCCCTCATGCGCGACGAACACCTGCGTCTTGTGCTTCAGCCGGCGGAATGCCGTCGAATGGATGATGCGGTCGCGGTCGCGCTGGAATGGCGTGCGGGTCGGGCTCTCCACCTCGTCGAACAGCCGCCCGCGCGACTTCGCCGGATCGCACGCATAGGCCGCGCGCGGCCGATAACCAAATCCGATGTCGCCCAACTCGTTTGTCATCGCCGCTGCCGCAGTTGACTTGCCCCCTCGCGCTTCATACCTATCATGTGAAACCGAAAGCAAGGTGACGCCCATGGGCGCTGATGCCAAGACCGCCATGAAAGTCGAGATGACCGACGCCGCCGCCAGGCGGATTGCAAAGATTGTATCTGGCGAAGCCGGCAAGACGGCGCTGCGCGTTTCGGTCGAGGGCGGCGGCTGCTCCGGCTTTTCCTATAAGTTCGACCTGGTCGAAACGCGCAACGATGACGACGTCGCCATCGAGAAAGACGGCGCAACCGTACTGATCGACGACCTCTCGCTGGTCTATTTGGGTGGCTCGGTGATCGATTTCGTTGACGACTTGATGGGCCAGTCGTTCCAGATCAGGAACCCGAATGCGGTCGCCTCGTGCGGCTGCGGCACCAGCTTCAGTATTTAGAAATGCCTGCCATCGGCGCGGTCCGTCAGGTCGCGCTTTCAGCCGGGCGCGATCTCGATGCAACGCTGGCGTTCTGGCACGACGTGCTTGGCATGACGGTGCACGTGCGCTTCGATCCGCCCGGCATCGCCTTCATCATGGCCGGCGACGTGCGGCTGCTGTTCACCGATGGCCTGCCGGCCGGCACCGTCTATCTCGACATATCGGGCCTCGACGATTTCTACGCCTCGGCAAAAGCCGCCGGTGTCCCCTTCACCGCGCCGCCGATGCTCGTCCATCGCGACACCGAGGGCCTGTTCGGGCCGGCGGGGGAAAGCGAATGGATGGCCTTCCTAAAGGACCCGGCAGGCAATACGATCGGCCTCGTCGAACGTCATCCGCCGGAACAGCAATGAGGCCGTCATGAAAATCGTCACCTGGAACATCAACGGCGTTCGGGCCCGCATCGGCAATTTGACCCATTGGCTGACGGAAAGCGCGCCTGATATCGCCTGCCTGCAGGAGATCAAGACTGTCGACGAGCAGTTTCCGCGCGCGGAGATCGAGGCGCTCGGCTACAACGTTGAAATATATGGCCAAAAAGGTTTTAACGGCGTCGCCATCCTGTCGAAGCTGCGCTTCGACGAGGTCATCAGAGGCTTGCCGGGTGACGACACCGACGAGCAGGCGCGTTTCATCGAGGGCGTGTTCTCGACCGACAAGGGCGCGTTGCGCGTTGCCTCGCTCTACTTGCCGAACGGCAACCCGATCAATGACGAGAAGAAATTCTCCTACAAGCTTTCCTGGATGGCGCGGCTGGAGCGCTGGGCCGAGGAACGGCTCATGCTCGAAGAGGCGCTGGTGCTGGCCGGGGATTACAATGTCATCCCCGAATACATCGACGCGAAATTCCCGGAGAACTGGCTGAGCGACGCGCTGTTCCAGCCGCAGACGAGGCAGGCGTTCCGCCGGCTGAAGAATCTCGGCTTCACCGAAGCGGTGCGCGCGGTCACCGACGGGCCGGACATCTTTACTTTCTGGGATTATCAGGCCGGTGCCTGGCAGAAGAACAACGGCATCCGCATCGATCACTTGCTGCTCTCGCCCGAAGCCGCCAACCGCTTTTCCTCGGCCTCGATCGAAAAGCATGTGCGGGCCTGGGAAAAACCCTCCGACCATGTGCCGGTGGCCGTCGAACTGGCTTTCGCGCCAATCTGATCATTTCGGGGCTCGGACCGCCGGATTCCCGGTTGATGGACCGTCATATCGCCACAATCGGGGTTTCCGCTGCAATCCGGGTTCGGCCGGGGTTCAAGATGACGATCAGATTTGCGCTTTGCCCATGTGCCGCCGCGCTCGCCCTCGCGGCGACGCCGGCGTTTGCCGATCCTGAATGCCTGGCCAACGGAAAATCATTCCAGATCGGCCAGGTCGCCTGTCTGACGCTGTCCGGCCGGAGCCACCTCGCCCGCTGCGATATGGTGCTCAACAACACGTCATGGACAAAGATTCGGGACGAATGCCCGCGAACGACGCCGGCGCCGTCGGCCACGCCAATTTCAACACCTGAGTCCGGTCTCGTTCCGACGGAACCCACCGAGAACTGATCTTCCGACTTGATTTTCGAAGTAGCCAGTCCTCCGACTTATTGCCTTCCTCACTATCGGCTTCGTGGCTACTGGCTTCTTGGCTACTGGTCGCCGCCGCCCTTGGTGAGGATGTCGTCGGCCAGCGAAATCGCGGTGCGGCGGTCGGCCTCGCCCGCGGCGGCAAACGCCTCTTCCTGCATGCCGCGTATCCATGGCTGGTCGGAAGGTGAGGCCCGTTCGAGCGCCGCGGTCATCATCGCCAGCCCCCGAACGATCTTACCGCTCTGGAAAAGCAGATGGCCGAGCGTTGCCTGCGCGCCGGCATGGCCCTTTTCCGCGGCGAGTTGGAACCAGCGTCCGGCCTGCTTGATGCTGGCCTTGACGCCGCCCTTGCCATTCAGGAAGATCTGGCCCATCTCGAACTGGGCATTCGGGTTGCGGTAATTGGCGGCGGCGCGCATGTAATATTCCTGGGCCGCCACCTCGTTCTCTGTGATAGGGCTGCCGGGGATGCCCTTCCTCAAATAGTCGCCGAGCGCCACGAGCGCGTCCGACACATAGCTCTCTTCCGGCGAACCGGGCTCGACGTCCTGGTCGGCAATCTCGCTGAAGAACTTGAACGCCGCGTAGTCGTCGCGCTCCACGCCGTCACCCTCGGCATACATACGCGCAAGCTTCCAGGTGGCGCCGATCTGGCCGTTTTCGGCCGCGTATTTGTAGGCCTCCGCGGCCTGTTCCTTGCGGCCGTTCTTATAGGCGGAGAAGCCGAACTGAAACACCGCCCACGGGCTGGATTGCGGCTTCACGCCGGTCTTGTCGTCGAACACCTTGTCGTCGAAGGCCATGGCCTGGCCCGCGGCGCCCAAGGTCGCGCCAAAAGTGGCGATAGCGACTAGTGCCGAAAAGACAGACAACCTCAGCAACTCAGATATCCGCATAACAATGTGTTTCTTTCGCACCTCCGGGATGGGTGACCGCGCCGTCGCGGGCAGGCCCCACCGTTTGTGCATATTTCCAGATCGCGCCCGACTGATAGTCGGTCGCGCGGGCCTTCCAGGCCTTTGCCCTAGCCGCCAGTTCGGTGTCGGACAGCGCCACCTCGATTGTGCCGTTCACCGCGTCGATCGAGATCAAATCGCCATCCCTGAGCAGCCCGATCGGACCACCCACGGCGGCTTCCGGCCCGACATGGCCGATGCAGAAGCCGCGTGTCGCGCCCGAAAAACGTCCGTCGGTGATGAGAGCCACCTTGCCGCCCATGCCCTGGCCATAGAGCGCCGCCGTCGTCGATAGCATTTCGCGCATGCCCGGACCGCCGCGCGGACCCTCGTAGCGGATGACGAGGACCTCGCCTTCGCTGTAGCTGCGATCCGTAACCGCCTCGAAACATTCCTCCTCCGAATCGAAACAGCGCGCCGGACCAGAGAATTTCAGCTCCGACATGCCCGCGACCTTCACGATCGCGCCTTCGGGGGCAAGGTTTCCCTTCAAGCCCACGACGCCACCCGTTTGGGTGATCGGTCGGTTGGCGGGACGGACCACATCCTGGCTATCAT
>NZ_RZSW01000324.1:0-7019 GCF_003997375.1 Mesorhizobium sp. M5C.F.Ca.IN.020.29.1.1
ATGCTGGAGGAGGGCATCGAGCGGCTCGTCGCGAAAACCGGAAACGGCGCGCGGCTCAGAGAGCATCTGCTCGCCAGCCATACTTTTGCTGAGAAGGCGGGGCGCATCGCCAGTGATGCAGGGGTCAAAAGACTGGTCCTCAACCACCTCATTCCTGCCGACGATCCCGAGATCGGTGAGGCCGACTGGATTGCCGCCGTCAGGAAAACATGGGCCGGCGCCTTGACGATCGCCCGCGACGGCCTTGTTGTGGGGCTTAGGGAGTGAGGATGGCCAACGACAAGCTTTGGGAAGAGGTGCGCGAATCCGAGGAGAGATCCGCGGCGCAACTCTCGATGCTTCTTGAGAAGGTGCAGGATCTGCCATCTTTCGTCCGATTCATCGACGCGCTGAGCAAGGACCGTAAGGACGCGGACCGCAAGGAGGCAACGACGCCAGCAGGACCTGATACCGGCTGGAACGGATGGAAAAATGGCTTGCTCAGCACATTTCTTGAATCAGCGGTCGCTTGGTTCGAAGACAATGGGCGGGGCGACCCGGCATTTTTGGCGGGTGACAATCCCTGGAAAGCCGCAGCCAGAGTTATCTATGCCGGCAAATACTACGAGTAAACGCCCTGGGAGGACACATGAAGCTTGCCACATTGAAGGACGGGACGCGTGACGGAAAGTTGGTCGTCGTCTCGCGCGACCTGACGCGGTTCACCGATGCCTCGTTTCTGGTGCCGACGCTGCAGGCGGCACTCGACGACTGGAACCGGATCGCGCCGCATCTGGCGACAATAGCGGAATCGCTGGAGAACAATGCGGTGCCGTCAGCGCGCTTTCATGAGCACGACGCCCATTCGCCGCTGCCGCGCGCCTACCAATGGGCGGACGGCTCGGCCTATGTGAACCATGTCGAGCTGGTGCGGAAGGCGCGCGGCGCCGAGATGCCGGCAAGCTTCTGGACCGATCCGCTAATCTACCAGGGCGGCTCGGACGCGTTCGTCGCGCCACGCGATCCGATCCGGGCGGCCGACGAGGCCTTTGGCGTCGATATGGAAGGGGAGGTCGCCGTCATTGTCGATGATGTCCCGATGGGAGCAAGCCTGGATGAGACGCGGGCCGCGATCCGGCTGGTCATGCTGGTCAATGACGTCACGCTGCGCTCCCTCACTGCGCCAGAGCTGGCCAAGGGCTTCGGCTTCTTCCAATCAAAGCCGTCCTCGGCTTTTTCGCCGGTCGCGGTAACGCCGGAAGAACTGGGCGAGGCCTGGGATGGCGGCAAGGTCAGCCTGCCGCTGCTGGTCGATCTCAATGGCAAGCCGTTTGGCCGGGCGAACGCAGGCGTGAATATGACCTTCGATTTTCCGGCGCTGATTGCACATGCCGCGAAAACCCGGCCACTGGCCGCCGGCACGATCATCGGCTCGGGCACGGTCTCCAACAAGCTCGACGGCGGCCCGGGCAAGCCTGTCTCGGCGGGCGGTGCCGGCTATTCCTGCATTGCCGAGTTGCGTATGATCGAGACCATCGAGGCCGGCGAACCGAAAACGCCATTCCTGCGCTTCGGCGACACGGTGCGCATCGAAATGAAGGACAGGACCGGACATTCGGTTTTTGGTGCGATCGAGCAGAAAGTCGAGAAATACGAGGGGTAAGAGTATGACAGGCGAGACATTCTATCTTCTGTCCGGTGTCTGGGCCCTTGTCATGCTGGCGATCTTCATTCAGGCCATCCGGCTGAGCTATCGCATCGAGGCGCGCTCTCCCGACCTGACGAATCGCAGCGGCTTTCCGCGCAACGCAATGATGTTCCACACCGTGACCAACATGAACGTCGCGCGGGACGAGGAAACGCAAGCCATCCGGCGGCGCATGAATCGGCTTCTGCTGATCGTTCTCGCCGGATTTGCGCTTCTGTGGGCGGGCGTGTCTTTGGTCCAGTCAGCGGAGTGAAGTCATGGACTTGCTGTACCATTTCCGCCGCATGGCGCGCAACAACCTCTGGTCGAACGACCGGCTCTATCGCGCCGTGTTGCAGCTTAAGCCCGGTGAATTCGAAGCCGAGCGAACCAGCTTCTTCCCGTCAATCAAGGAAACGCTCAATCACATCCTGGCGGTCGATCATCTCTATCTCGACTTTCTCGAAGAGGGCGGCGTAGGCGCCGCGGCCCATGACGATTTCGTGCCGTTCGATGAACCACAAGCGCTGCTTGCCGCCCAAGTTGCGGCCGACCGGCGGCTGATCGCCTTTTGCGATCATTTGTCGGCGGATGATCTCGACCGCAGTGTCGTCACCGACCGGCGCGAGGACGGAAAAATACCGGAGCGGATCGGCGATCTGCTCGCCCACCTCTTCATCCACGACATCCACCATCGCGGCCAGGTGCACGCCATGCTGTCCGGCACGTCGGTGAAGCCGCCGCAGCTCGACGAGTTCTTCCTGGACTATGATCTGAAGCTCAGGAAAGAAGAGGTCGAGCGGCTGGGACTGTAAGCCACTCGACCGGCCGCTTACTCCGCTGCCTGCACCTTCAGCACGCCGCGCTTGATCTGGTCCTGCTCGATCGATTCGAACAGCGCGCGGAAATTGCCCTCGCCAAAGCCTTCGTCGCCCTTCCTCTGGATGAATTCGAAGAAGATCGGGCCGATTACGGTTTTTGAAAAGATCTGCAGCAGGATCTTGGTCGTGCCGCCGTCAACCACGCCTTCGCCGTCAATCAGGATGCCGTGCTTTTTCATCCGCTCGATCGGCTCGTCATGGCCGTGCACGCGGGCATGGGACATCTCATAATAGGTTTCCGGCGGGCCCGGCATGAACTTCAGCCCGTTAGCTGTCAGTCTGTCGGTGGCGCCGTAGATCTCGTCCGTGCCGACGGCGATGTGCTGGATGCCTTCGCCATTATATTTTTTCAAATATTCGGCGATCTGACTGGTGTCGTCCTTGGACTCGTTGAGCGGGATACGGATCTTGCCGCAGGGCGAAGTGATGGCGCGGCTGACCAGGCCGGTGATCTTGCCGTCGATGTCGAAGAAATGGATCTGCTTGAAGCCGAACAGGTCGCGATAGAAATCCCACCATTTGTCCATGTTGCCGCGATAGACATTGTGGGTGAGGTGGTCGAGATAGTAGAAGCCGACGCCTTCCGGCTTCGGGTCGCGTGCGCCAAGCCATTCGAACTCGGCATCGTAGACCGAGCCCTTGTCGCCGTAGACCTCGATGAAATAAAGCAGCGAGCCGCCGATGCCTGATATCGCCGGCACGTCGAGCGTTTTATCATTGCCTTCATAGGGCGTCGCACCCTTGGCGACGGCATGGTCGAACGCATGCTTGGCATCGACGACCCGCCAAGCCATGGAGGAAGCGCAGGGGCCGTGCTTGTCGACGAATTTCATCGCATGCGAGCCGGGTTCGGTATTGACGACATAGTTGATGTCGCCCTGCCGCCAGACGGTGATGTCCTTGGTGCGGTGCTTGGCTACCGGCATATAGCCCATGCGGGTAAAAAGCTCGGCGAGCTTTTCCGGTTCGGGATGCGCGAACTCGACGAATTCGAAGCCGTCGGTGCCGGCGGGATTTGTCTTGTTGATCTTTGCGGGCGGTGCGTCGTGCGGGAAGGGGCCCATGGTGTTGTCCTCCAAAGAGCTCTGTGGCCGAAAAGGGCATTTTCCCATAATCATAGCGCGGAACAGGCGCATGGTGCTTGCATTCAAACGCTTTAAATGATCGAGTGATGCGCGAACTGTGCACGTATGGAGACGAATCCATGGATGATGCGCGCATCGACCAGTTTGACCGCAAGATAATGGCTCTATTGCAGGGGGACGCACGGCTGACCAACAACGATTTGTCGGAACGGGTGAACCTGTCGGCGTCGCAATGTTCGCGCCGCCGCCAGAGGCTGGAGGAGGACGGCTACATCAGGGGCTATCGCGCGGTGCTCGACCGCGACAAGCTCGGCTTCTCGCTGGTCAACGTCATCTCGGTCACGCTCGCCACCCACAACCGCGACAATGCGCAACGCTTCGGCGAATTGGTGGCGCGGTTGCCGGAAGTGCAGGAGGCACACGCGCTGACCGGCGAGATGGACTACATCCTGAAGGTGGTGACGCCGGACCTGAAGTCACTGTCGGAATTCGTCAACGGCGTGCTTCTGCCGCACGAATCCGTGCAGCACGTGAAGACGGCGATCGTGCTCGAAACGCTGAAGGAAACCGGCGCGTTGCCGATTTAGCTCTTCGACTGCTGGATCAGCCCGTAGAGGTTGGTGCAGCGGGCGCCGGAACGGCAATAGGCGAACACCGGGCCTTCGAGTTCATCGAGCGCCTCAGCCTGGTCCTCGACATTCTCGGCCGTGATCTGGCCGCTGATGACCGGGATGTAGCGAAAGGTAAGCCCGGCGGCTTCGACCGCCGCCTTAACGCTGTCCGCCGAAGGTTGGCCGGGCTGCTCGTCATCAGGCCTGTTGCAGATGACGCTCTTGAAACCGGCGGCCTTGATGGCAGCGATCTCTTCGGGCTGGATCTGGCCCGAGACCGAATAGTCCTCGCTGATCTGACGGTATTCCATGGCTCTGCCCTCGCAATCTGAATTTAGCGGCAGTCTTGCCACTCCCTGGCATGGGCGGCAATCCGCATCGGGGGAATTCTCTGCCAAATAGATATTGCAGGCCGGAAAATCCAACCGGGGCGATAATGCCCCGATCGCATAGACACGCTCGAGTCAGCTTCCGAGGATCGCACCTTTGATCTGGGCGATGTTGTTGTGCATCAGGTCGACATAGGTCGAGGCCGGGCCGTCGGGCTGCGACAGCGCATCCGAATAGAGCGTGCCGCCCACCTTGATGCCGGTCTCGCTGGCGATCTGCTCGATCAGCCGCGCGTTGGTGATGTTCTCGATGAAGACAGCCGCCGCCTTGTCCTGCTTCACTTGGCTGACCAGCTTGGCGACGTCGGCAGCGGACGGCTCCGACTCGGTCGACACCCCCTCGGGGGCCAGGAAGGTGAGGCCATAGGCCTTCTCGAAATAGCCGAAGGCGTCATGCGAGGTGATGACCACGCGTTTCTCTTCCGGGATCGACTGGATTGCCGCCTTCACTTGGCCTTCGACCGCATCGAGCTTCGCGGTGTATGCTGCGGCATTGGCGTTGTAGCTGTCGCAACCCGCGGCGTCGGCGGTGCAGAAGGCGTCGGCGATGTTCTTCACATAGATTTTGGCATTAGCAATCGACTGGAAGGCATGCGGATCGGTGGCCGTTTCGCCATCCGTGTGGGCGCCTTCAGCGGCATCGGCAACGGCGAATTCGGGTTTGAAGTTGATCGGCGTGACGCCCTTGGTCAGAACGGCGATCGTCGCCTTGGTGGCGCTGGCGTCGACCAGGCGCTGCAGAAAGCCTTCGAAATACAGGCCGTTTACCAGCACCACGTCCGCACTCGCCATCGCCACCGCGTCAGCCGGGCTCGGCTCGTAGACATGGGCATCGCCATCCGGCCCGACGATGGTGGTCAGATTGATGCGGTCGCCGCCGACATTTTTTGCGAAATCGGCAATGATCGTGAAGCTGGCGACCACTTTCAACGGCTCCGCGAGGGCCGATGACGCACCAAAGGCAGTTAACGTTATAACGCTCATTGCCAAGGCGGCGCAGATCGATTTCAGCATGGACAGCTCTCCTGTGTTGGGATCAGGCGGTTCTGTGGCGGTGATGGATAATACGGGCGCGCAGGATACCGCGCGTGCCGAACAGAATCGAGGCAAAATAGACGACGCCCGCAGACAGGATGATGGCCGGGCCGGAAGGCAGCGACACGTGATAGGACAGAAGCAGCCCCGCGACGCAGGAGGCAAAGCCGATCAGCACCGCCAGCAGGCACATCGGCTCGACGCGCATGGTCCAGAAGCGGGCGGCGGCCGCAGGCAGCATCATCAGGCCCACGGAAAGCAGCGTGCCGAGCGCCTGAAAGCCGCCGACCAGGTTGAGCACGACGAGGCCGAGGAAGATGAAATGCACCGGGCTGCCTAACCGGCTGACCGAACGCAGGAACAGCGGGTCGAGACATTCGGCGACCAGCGCCCGCCAGAAGATGGCGAGGCTGACCAGAGTAACCAGCACGATGCCGCCGATCAGCGTCAGCGCTTCATTGTTGAGCGCCAGCACGGTGCCGAACAGCACATGCATGAGATCGACACTGGAGCCGCGGATCGACACCATCAGCACACCGATGGCCAGCGAAATCAGATAGAAGGCCGCCATCGAGGCATCCTCTCGCTGGATGGTAAAGCGCGAGACGGCGCCGGCGCCGAGCGCGACGATGATGCCGGCAATCAACCCGCCGATGGTCATCGGCAGGATCTCCAGCCCATAGAACAGGAAACCGGCGGCGGCACCTGGCAGGATGGCGTGGGCCATGGCGTCGCCGGAAAGGCTCATGCGGCGCAGCATCAGGAAGACGCCGACGGGGCAGGCGCCGAGCGACAGCATCAGTGAGCCGAGGAGCGCCCGTTGCATGAAGGCGAAATCGGCAAACGGAGCGATGAAAAGACCGTAGAGCGCGTCCATCATGCCGCCCTCGGCCCGGAACCGTGATGATGGTCGTGCCCATGATCGTGAGGGTGATCGCCGTGCTCATGGTTGTCGGGCTCGCACCAGGGCGCGTTCTCCTCCCAGGCTTCATGGAAGCGGCGCGCGCGCAACAGGTTTTCCGGCCGCAGCGTTTCCTTGGTCTCGCCCCAGGCGATTGGCTGGCGCGCCAGCAGCAGCGTCTCGGGGAAATTATGGCGAACCAGATCCAGGTCGTGAACGACCACCATGATGGTGCGCTCCTCACCATGCCAGCGCTTGATCAGCGTGATCAGATCGCCGACGGTTTTGGTGTCGACGGCGTTGAACGGCTCGTCGAGCAGGATGAGATCGGCGTCCTGCAGCAGCACGCGGGCAAACAGCGTGCGCTGCAGCTGGCCGCCCGACAATGTGTCGATCGGGCGCTTTTCAAAGCCGCCGAGGCCGACGGCCATCAGCGCCTGGCTCACCGAAT
>NZ_RZSW01000325.1:0-7004 GCF_003997375.1 Mesorhizobium sp. M5C.F.Ca.IN.020.29.1.1
GAACGCTGCGGTCAAATGGATGATCTCAAACGTCATCAATGCAGCCCGCAAGTCTGGTGCAAAGATTGGCCTCTGTGGGCAAGCGCCGAGCGATCATCCCGAATTCGCGACATTCCTCGTCGAGTGCGGTATCGACTCGATCTCGGTCAGTCCCGACAGCTTCATCGCGGTGAAGCGCAAGGTCGCCATGGCGGAAGCGGCAGGAAAAAAACGGTGGGAGAAGAACCATGAAAGCCAGTGACATCATGACCATGGGGGCGACGACGGTACGCCCCGATACCACCATCGAGCATGCGGCGCGTGTCATGCTCGAGCACCGCATCAGCGGCCTGCCGGTCGTTAACGCACAAGGCAAGCTGCTCGGCATCGTTACCGAGCGCGACCTGTTGCGCCGCGAGGAGATCGGAACCGAGCGTCACCGCCCACGATGGCTCGAAATCTGGCTGAGTACGGGACAGCTGGCACAGGAATATGCACACGAGCACGGGCGGAAGGTCGAACACGTCATGAGCCGAGAGGTCGCGAGCGTTGGACCGGATACGCCCGTCAGCGAGATCGTCGACCTGATGGAAGAGCGCGGCATCAAGCGGTTGCCTGTCGTCAGCGACGGCAAAGTGATCGGCATCGTGAGCCGCCCCAACCTGTTATTGGCGCTGTCGCGACACACAAGTGAAATCCCTTCATCGGTCGTCAGCGACCTGGCAATCCGCAAGAGCATTATGGACGAAATCGAAAGCAAGGCTTGGACGCCTGGCGCAACGATCGACATCGTCGTTCGTGACGGTATCGTCAATCTGAACGGAACGGTCACGGATGAAAACGTGCGTGAAGCAGTGCGTGTCGCGGCGGAAAATACGCCGGGCACCGTTCGCGTAGTGGACAATCTCCGCGTCGTCACCTTGTCTGCAGGCTACACATGAGCGTCCCTTGGGAGCGTCGCCACGCGAGCCATCGCAGGTACTCGTAAGTACGTTGATCCGCACAGATTTCTGGCCCTGGAACAGTGAGTCGCGCTTTCAGGTGGATGCTATCGTCGACCAGTAGGTCGACAAAGCCGCCGTAGACTGCGGCGCCGGCGATCAAGATCTGTTCGAGCTCGATGCTTTTTGCGTCGACTTGTCCGGATGCATTCGCCGTCACTTAGGCATTTTCGAACCGCGCACTGTCGCGCGCTCCAATCACTGCCAACAGAATGCCGGCGAATCCGGCGGCGGAGGCGCGCGCCTGGCGTAGCAGGTTGGGATGCGGGTATCGCACTCGTCGGCAGCGGGCCGAGCTGCAGCATCTCGACACTTCAATTTGACGAGCCGGCGGGGTTGGCCCGATTAATCCAACTTCGGAGAAACGGATCTCATCGACGTGGTCGACCGCAGCGACCCGCCAGTGCCTCCCCGAGACGTTGCGTTTCGGCAGTTGCGACGGATCACGCGACGTTCGATCGAACCTTTTCATCCTCCGCTATAGATTTTTGATCTCGCTCAATGAATGTCAGTAATTCATCGTTAATATTTAATTAAAGTTCGCGTCAGAAATGAGTTATGACTGATTTTGTAAACAGACCAAGGAAGTCTAGTCTGTACACATTCTAGCGAGATGCTAGTTGTAAATGCCAACTTAACGATAAAGGTCGAGGAGATGGTAAGATCTAGTATAGTACTTAGGTGTTTCAGTGTAATAATGACTGCATCCGCAGCCCTCGCGATGACTGGCTGCTCGCAAACCAGCAAACTAATCGGCGTTTCTGGTCATCCATATATGACGGAGCCTAACTGCCACCGGACTGAGCCGTTCGGCGAATTTGATGAGACTTGCGATGAACCACGCCTTGGATTCAAGAATTTTTCGCCGCCTCCAATCGCCGGCGGTTTTTGATCACGACGCCTGACGAACATGAAGAGCTGGTGTTCCATTCGGAGCGGCGGCCATAGCGTGAGATTATGGCTGATAAGCCGTATCGCAGCTTCGCTTAAAAAAGGAACCCCGCCGATCGGCGAGGGAGTATCATGCCGATCCGGTGCGCGAGGAAGATTTGCTGCAATGTTGGCCGATATGCTGCACAGCCGTCATCTGGCCGGAGATTTCGACTGACCTTGCGAAGGCTTCTCGGAAAGCCTTCGCAAGGTCACAGCCGCAGAAATAGCCAAGGACTTCACCTTCACCAAGCTGCCGGCACACGAGCTTCGGGACGTCATCCGGAAGCTCGAAATCAAGCGCGCCTCCGTGGATGGATGAGCAATCGGTCACGCTTGCCACCGTTCGCCGAGTGACACCGTTCATCATGCTTCTCCCTGCAGTCGCAGATGACGCGACCGAGAGCGAGCTCCATCTGTCGTGATTCAGCTTATCGCCGCGACCCCGACGACGTAGTTCTTTCCGTAGGCTTTGGCGCATTTCGGACATGTCGTGTAGAAGAAATACACGTTGCTTGGCTCGGACTTCCGATCGCGCGCAATCTGCCGCATCTCCTCGTGCCATACTCTGGCCTGACTGTACGGCCCCTCGAACACTTTCGTCACGAAGTTGCCGCTCAGCGCAGCCATCTCCTCGCCGGGGACCTCTTTCGAAACCGAGAACAGATGCTCGAGATATCCTGACTGAGCACGATGAACTGATCAGTATCGGAAGCGCCGGCGTCTTCGATGTGCTTGTTAACGCGCGCGAACACGCTGCCCATGTTCATCGGGACATGCATGACGCTGCGGGTTGCCGCTTTGACAAATCGCTTGTCCGTGAAGTGCAGTTCCTGACCGTCCCAGCCCTCGGGATTGAACTTGGGGCAGCAGCCGGTCGTGTTCACGCTGGCGTCGTATCGAGGCGTTTCATTCGTCTGCATGGTTGTTCCCCAATTGGATCGACAGCCATCTGACAGGTAATGAACCCCGGCCATCATTGATCCTCGTCAAGATGCCCGCAGGATCGTGATTGATGCGTATCAAAGCCGGCTGAATGGACGCCTGCTAGCTGTAGCCGACGGCAACCTCTTCGGAGACGATCATGGCTCACAAGCAAGTGTTGTTTCGTTCAGCGGCGCGCGAAAAGATCCTACGGGGCGCGACCCAGCTTGCCGACGCCGTGCGCGTAACGCTCGGGCCGCGTTCGAAGTCGGTCCTGATCGAAAGGAAATGGGGCTCACCGATCGTCTGCAACGACGGGGTGACGATCGCCAAGGAATTCGACCTGAAGGATCCCGAGGAGAATCTCGGCGCGCGGATGCTCAGGCAGGCAGCCGAAAAGACCGGCGACATGGTCGGCGACGGCACCAGCACTTCAACCATTCTGGCCCACGCGATGTTCGCCGATGGCGTGCGCAATGTCGTCGCCGGCGCCAGTGCGATTGACATCAAGCGGGGCCTCGACCGCGCAGCCAAACGGGCGATCGAGACGCTGAAGCAGGTATCGCGACAGGTCTCGACCCGCCGCGAGAAGGAGCAGGTGGCGACGATCTCCGCGCACAATGACCCGCTCATCGGAGAACTGGTCGGCGAGGCAATGGAAAAGGTCGGCGACGAAGGCGTCATCACGGTCGAAGAGTCCAAGACCACGGAAACGGTTCTGGAGGTCGTCGAGGGTATGCAGTTCGATCGCGGATTCCTCTCTCCCTATTTCGTCACCGATGCCGAGAAGATGGAGGCGGTCCTGGAAGAAGCGGTTGTGCTTATCGTCGAAAAGAAGATCGCTTCGCTCAACGACCTCATCAAGCTGCTTGAAGCCGTGGCGAAGTCCGGTTCGCCATTGCTGGCGATCGCCGAGGAAGTCGAAGGAGAGGCACTGGCGACGCTCATCGTCAACCAGATCCGAGGCACGTTCAAGAATTGCGCCGTCAAGGCGCCCGGCTTTGGGGACCGTCGCAAGGCCATGCTGCAGGACATCGCTGTCCTGACGGGCGGACAGGTCATTTCCGAGGATCTCGGTCTCAAGCTCGAAAATGTCACGATGGCACAGTTGGGACGTGCGAAGCGCGTCGTCGTGGACAAGGACAATACGACGATCATCGGCGGCGGCGGCGATGCCAAGGCGATTAAAAGTCGGGTGGAACAGATACGGCGCGAGATCGACAACACGACCAGCGACTACGATCGTGAAAAGCTGCAGGAGCGGCTGGCCAAGCTTGCAGGTGGCGTCGCGGTCATAAAAGTTGGTGCTCCGACCGAGGCCGAGATGAAGTCGAAGAAGGAAGCGCTCGACGATGCCATCAGCGCCACCAAAGCCGCGGTCGCGGAAGGCATCGTGCCGGGTGGGGGCCTTGCCCTGCTGCGCTGCATCGCGACGGTGGCTGACGAGGAGCAGCATTGCGAAGGCGACGAACGGACGGGTGTTCAGATCCTTAAGCGCGCACTCGAAGCGCCGGTTCGCCAGATCGCCGAGAATTCGGCTGTCGACGGCGGCGTTGTCACTGCCAAGATGATTGAAGGCGCAGGCAATTTCGGCTTCGATGCCGGACGCAAGGAATATGTCGATCTGGTCGAGGCCGGCATCATCGACCCGACCAAGGTGGTGCGCATCGGGCTTGAGAACGCCGTCTCGGTCGCGAGCGTTCTGCTCTTGACCGAAGCGACCATGACAGAAATTCCAGAACCGACGAAGGAACGCGCTCTGGAACCGGAAATGTCGATGTAGGCGAAGCGAGGCGCCCCTTCTTATGATGGATATAGCCACTACGATGATGATTTCGCCGCAGCAGTGCCGCGCTGCGCGCATTCTCACCCATGTCGACCGCCCTCTGTTGGCTGCGACGTCCGGGGTTTCGCCAGAAGCTATTCTGTCTTTCGAAAGGACCGGCCGGAATTTGTCCAACGCCGATATGCTCGCCGTGCGACGCGCTTTGGAAGAACTTGGCGCGGAATTTATTCCCGAAGATGCTGTGGGAGGTGCTGGCGTTCGGCTCCGCTTCGATGCGGACCAATCACGGCGGATTTCGGATTGGGAGGCCGAAGGCGGCGCGGCCGGCGATGACGATGTGACCTGACGGACTGCCGATGTGTGCGGGCTTTGATACGCATCAAGGCGAAAGACCGGGCTTCATGGTGATCCTGCAACAAGGTCTTAGAGGAGCACGAAAATGATCTTCAATACCATTATGGTTCAACTTGATGTCGATTCTCCGGCCTCCGCGAACGATCTACGCTCAGGAATTGGCGCGGCGGTTCGAAGCCACACTGATCGGTTTTGCCGCAGCCGACGCGTATGTATTTATTCCCAGCGACGACGGCGGCATTGCGGCCGCCGAAATGATGCGTCAGCGCAGGCAGGAAATCGAGGAACGGCTGAAAGTGTTGAGAGAGGAGTTCCGCAGCGTTGCCGGGGATGATGCGTCCTGGCGCGAAGAGATCGGTGATCCGACACGCCTTCTCGCTGTGCATGCGCGCGCTGCAGACCTCATCGTGACCGGAGCGCCGGCCCCAGGCGCCGCCGACGACCATCACCGAGTGGTGGATATCGGAACGTTGATCCTGTCCGCCGGGCGCCCTGTGCTGCTCGCGGAGGACAATCTGACACCGCCAGCCGCCCGGAAGATCGTCATCGCTTGGAAAGACACGCGCGAGGCCCGCCGCGCAGTCGCAGACGCCATGCCCTTCTTGACCGACGCACAGGAAGTGCTGGTGGCGACGATCGAAGAACAGGATCAAAGGAGCGCACGCGAAAGCACTGGCGACGTTGTGCGCTTCCTGATGAGGCATGGTGTCAAGGCACGATCCGACGTTCTTGGAATTGGCTCTGGTGATGGCGGCCAGATCGTCATGGATATCTCACGTAAAATGGGAGCCGACCTTGTGGTCGCAGGCGGCTACGGTCACAGCCGCATCCGGGAATGGGCGTTTGGCGGCATGACCCGTTCATTGCTGAAGCAAGGGTCGATCAACCGATTGCTTTCGAACTGACCGCGGTTTCGTGGCGAACCCTCGGCCTTCGCCGTATCCCAATTCTTGCTGGGGCCATCGCAAGTGCGCGACACCTGCCGTTCAGCTACTTGCTCGGTCAGTTCGCAGATTGGGAGCGATCATCCCGCTGCGGGCGCTACTGCTTCGTCGTGGTTGCCCATGATGCAGTGCAGAGCGCACCTTTGACCTGTCAGATCGGCAGTCAATCGACCGCATAGACGGGGTCAGGCCCATAGCCAACCAGATCGCCGATATCCAAAAAAGCGCGTTGTCATGACTCGGAGACTGCCGCGATCGAATGATTGACGGCAACCGCCGTCGCGGCGCCGCCAGATAAATTGATCCGGCTCAATGCGAAGATCTCCCCGTTCGCCAGAATGGCGAGATAGATTTGAAGGAGCGATCGGCATGACCCACACTTCCGTTACGGGCTTCACCCACGCTGCCGAGCAGGCGCAGCAATGGGTGAACGAACTCGCCCAGGATTTGGACTGGAGCGAACAGAACGCATACCGGTTCCTGAAATCCGTTCTGCACACATTGCGGGACTGGTTGTCGCCGGAGGAAATGGCCGACCTTTCGGCTCAGCTGCCAACGCTCATCAGAGGTATATATTTCGAAGGCTGGAAGCCGTCGGACGAACCCATGTGGGAACGAAAAAAGATCGATTTCCTCATTTGCGTCAGAAACAGCTACGGGTACGAGCTTGACGTCGATATCGTCAAGGCGATCAAAGCGGTCTTCAAACTCCTTGACCGCCACATATCGCACGGCGAAATCGTCCAGGTCCGAAACTCGATGAAGAAGTCGCTCCGTCATCTTTGGCCTGCGGGTTGACCGATGTTTCGCGATCGTCAGGAGGCCGGGGGGAACTTGGCATCGAGTTGGAGAAACTCCGCTACACCAGCCCGTCGTTCTCGCCTTGCCGCGGGGCGGCGTTCCTGTCGCCGCCGAAGTGGCCAAAGCCCTGAAGGCTCCGCTCGACCTGATCATCGCTGCGATGGACGGGGCTGTCCAGTCGCGAAAAGCCGGCCAGCACCGAAATCAGAAGCGCGCCTCAGGCATGGTCAGAGAAACAACGACACGGGTAGCCGAAAAAAATAGGAGATCGCACCGATGCTGATC
>NZ_RZSW01000326.1:0-6976 GCF_003997375.1 Mesorhizobium sp. M5C.F.Ca.IN.020.29.1.1
GCCGTATTGCGGGTGGCCAAGCAAGGCCGGCCGGACGCCAGGTGCGGCGATCGCCGCGAAAGACGGCTCATCCAGCATCAGGTCGAGGCCGGGCAGCACGACGGCGCCGCTGGGCAGGCCGGCGATCACGGCAAGCAGTTCGGCGGTGGCGGGAATGGAACCCGTGGAGCCGGCGGCGATCACCGGTCCGGCCGGCGGATTGCGCTTCAGCCGTGCTGCTTCCAGCCTTATCAGCGCATTGCGATGCGCGGCCGGGTTGGAGCGGTTGCGTTCTTCGAGGAGATTCGGCCAGTTTTCGGTGACGATGCTCAGGAAGTCGAGCGTCACTTGCCACCAGCCGGCGAGGTTGCCGGTCACCAGATCGGCGAGCTTGGTCCAGTCCGTATCTTCCGTCTCGATCTCGTCCATCAGCCGGGCCAGATCGCGCGCCAGCCAGATGGCGTCGGCGGCGGAGGCCGGTACGACGATCTCCTCGTCGAAAAGTGCCGCGACATGCGCCGGCAGGCGGCGTTTCCAGGCGCGAACCAGCGGCGCCAGCAGCAGCAGCCGCTCGATTGCGGCGATCGGCGGCGCGAGGTCAATGGCGGCCGATGCGTCGGCCTCGAACGCGGCCTCGTCCTCGTCGAACTCGCCGAGCGGGCGGATGACCGGCAGGATCGCCGAGCGGCTGCCCAGACGGTCGACGAAAACGCCGCGCAGCGCCCGCGCGGCGCGGCGCGTCGGCACGTAGATGGTGGCGTCGGCCAGCGCCAGCGGGTCGCCGTCGAAGCGGAAACCGGGAACGAGCCGCCCCGACAGCAGGGCCTTGGCCAGCGTCGGCAGAAACGGCGCTCCGGGCGGGATCGAGAAAACGCGGCGGGAGCCGCTCATTTCAACTCAGTGATGGCGCTGGTCAACTCGCTAAAAGCGCTGGGTGACTCAGCAAAAGCGGCGGCGACGGCCGCTTCCGCAAGCGGAATGGCGTCGGGCGTGCCAACTGTGATCCAATGGCCCTGCATCACCATGCCGAACAGGCGACCGGCAGAGATGGCCGCATCGAAATAGGCGTTGAGCGAATGCGGCCCGGCCGGCGCATCCTTGAAAAGCCTGGGATGGACGATCGCCGCACCGGCATAGATCAGGCCTGTCGGATCGCCTTTCGAACGCCGCAAGGCGCCGTCTGGCGACATCAGGAAATCGGTGCCGCCGCTGTGTCCGGTTGCTGACTGGGGATCCGCGAGCATCAACAGAATATCCATTTTCGCCGCGCCCCACGCAAGGGCGAGGCGGGCAAGGTTGGGCACGCCGCTGTCGATCCAGAAGGTGTCGGCGTTGACGATGTAAAAGGGAGCCCCTCCCAGTTCCGGCAAAGCATGGACGATGCCGCCGGCGGAATCGAGCAGTCTTTCGCTTTCATCGGAAATGACGACTTTCGGGGCGCGGCGTGCGGCGACGTGGGCGACGATCTGTTCGGGAAAATAATGGACGTTGACCATGGCCTTTTCAACGCCGGCGCGGGCCAGGCTGTCCAGGCTCCAGTCGAGCAATGTCTTGCCTGATATCTTGACCAGCGGTTTTGGCATTGTGTCGGTGATTGGCCGCATGCGCTTTCCCAGCCCGGCGGCAAGCACCATTGCGACCTTAGGGCGTGCCGTCATAGCGACCGTTCCTCCAGTAGGCCGTGGGCTGTATAGAAATCCCGCAGGCCAGCCAGTGCTGGATGCGCTAGCGCCCGCCGAAGATAGTCGCGAATGCGCGGCAGGTGCTTAAGATAATAAGGCTTGCCGTCGCGCTTTTCGAGCCGGACGAAAATGCCGAGAATCTTCGAATTGCGCTGCGCCGCCATGATCGCATAGGTTTCGACGAATTCGTCTTCGTTAAAAGCGCCGGCCTTATGGCGCGCGGCGATATAGGCATCGAGCGTCCGCCGCTCGATCTCAGGCGGGATCGTAACGCGGGCATCCGTGGCAAGCGAGGCGAGGTCGTAGGCGGACGGGCCGATCAGCGCGTCCTGGACATCGACGATGCCGAGCCGATCGTGACCGGTACGCTCGCCGCGCCAGATTATGTTCGGCGAATGAAAGTCGCGCAGCATAAGCGTGTATTCGCGCCCTTCCAGCCGGTTGAGGACCGCATTCCATTCCCTGTTATAGCCGGCGCGCAAGGCATCGTTTGCCGGGCCGCCTGATATCGCCGGCACATACCAGTCGACCAGCAATTCGGCTTCGATCATCATGGCGTCGCGGTCGAAAGGCGGCACGTCGTGAAAGACGCCGGGCGCGACCTCGATGCGATCGGGCCATGCCTTGCCATGCATCATGGCGAGCAGTTCGGCCGCCGCCGCGTAGCGCTCCGCCACCGGCTGACCCTGCTGGCCGAGAAATCCCTCCGAGCCGAGATGCTCGAGCAGAAGAAAGCCCTGGTCCAGGTCCTGCGCGTGGATTTCCGGGGCATTGACGCCGCCGGCCAGCAATGCCCGGTCAATGGCGACGAAGGCCGAGACCGATTGCGCGGTGTGGGCGATCACAGCATAGGGCCTGCCGTCGCGGACCGGCGGCCCGAGCACCAGCCGCGGCGAGTTCATCAGCACGCGGGGCGGCAGGCCGGCCAGCGAGACGATCTCATAGGAACGGGCCGAGGCGTCGCCGATAAAATACCGTCTCTGCGCTTCACCCCAGCCGGCTCTTTCCAGAAAATCGCGCATGGCCAGCGATCGCGCCGCACGCTCGAAGGCAGCGCCTTGTCCCGACAATCTCGCCAGGCGTCCGTCGTTCTGATGGACGAGTTCGATCAGCACCGAAGTCTTTGGCAAATAGGCCTCTGCCTGTTCCGGCCATTCGACCAGGGCAGCGCCTTGCGCCAGCGCCTCGTCAAAACCCAGTTCGTCCAGTTCGGACGCCGAGGACAGGCGATAGAGGTCGAAATGATGGACGGGAATACGCGCCTCATAGCTCTGGACGAGCGTGAAGGTCGGGCTCGGCACGTCGAGTCCGGCATCGTCGGTCATTGCCCTGATCAGCGCCCGCGCCAAACTCGACTTGCCGGCGCCGAGATCGCCTTTGAGCGCCAGCACGTCGCCGGGGCGCAGCGACATGGCCAGATCCTCGCCCAGCCTTGCGGTCGCAGCCTCGTCGGCGAGAAAGCGCTCCAGCACCACGCCTGCCATCGAGCGCGCTACTCGGCCGCCGCGCGAATGCCGGACGGCGTGTCGGGAAAGGCACAAATGACGGTTGTGCCCATGTCCTTGCCGGTCTCGATGCGGACGCTGCCACCATGCAACTCGACAAAGCTCTTGACGATCGACAGGCCGAGGCCGGCGCCGCGCCGGCGGCCGCCATTGGTGCGCGGTTCGAAACGCCGGAACACCGAATCGAGCAGGTCCGGCGGCATGCCGGGACCGTCGTCGTGAACGGAGAATTCCACGCCTTCGGCAAGCGAGCGGCAGGCGAGCGTGATGGTGCTCGCCTCCGGAGCGTAGTTCGCGGCATTGCTCAGCAGATTGTAGAGGATCTGGCGGATGCGGATTTCGTCGCCGTGGAACGTCTTCGGCGCAGTGGCCGCATCGACCTTGAGCCTGATTGCATGCTCCTCCAGCCGTTCGGAGACAAGCTCGGCAGCGGCAGCGATGGTCCGATCGACGTGAACTTCGGAGATATCGAGCTCCATGATCCCGGCATCCACGGTCGCCAGGTCGAGGATGTCGTTGACGATGGTGAGCAGAACCGAGGAAGACGAGCTGACATGCTCAACATATTCGCGCTGCTTCTGGCTCAATGGCCCGGTCGACGGCAGCGAAAGAAGCTCGGTGAAGCCGATGATGTTGGTCAGCGGCGAGCGCAATTCGTAGGAGACGTGCTGCACGAACTCGTTCTTGAGCTGGTCGGATTTTTCCAGCGCCTCGTTCTTGTCCTTCAGCGCACGCTCGACATTGACGCTGTCGGTGACGTCGACGAAGGTCATCATCACCTGCCCGTTGGGCAGCGGGATCATCGCGTAGCGTAGCACGGTGCCGTTGTTCAGCTCGGTCTGGCCGTGGCGGTCGCGGCGCTCGTCGTCGAAACCGGTGATGGCGGCAACGAACCCGCGCCAGGGGCTGTCCGGCGCGCGCCGATCGCACAGATCGCGGATCGTAGAGACGTGAACGTTTGGCTTGGCGGCGTCGGCGTCCAGCCCCCAAAGTGCTGCGAATGCCGGGTTCGACAATCTGAGCCTTCCGTCCGGGCCGAACACGGCCACGCCTTCGGCAAGATTGTCGAGCGTCTCGCCCTGAACCCGCACTGCGGTCTGGTAGCGGCTTTCGAGGTCCATCTTCTCGGTCAGGTTCTCGAACACCCAGGTCACGCCGCCCTTAGGCTGCGGATTGGCGACGACGCGGATGGTCTTGCCGTCCGGCAGATGCCACCAATGTTCCTGCGACTCGACCGCGCGATAGGCAGTAAGCAGGCTTTCCTTCCAGCGCCGCCATTCGGGCTGCTCGGCGATCTTGCCTTCGCTGCGCAGCCGGTCGAGCAACAAAGCGTTGTCGGGAGCACTGTGCAGGAAGCCGCTGTCGAGACCCCATAGTTTCTGGAACGCCTGGTTGAAAAACCGCAGCTTTTCGTCGGTATCGAAAATCGCCACGGCGGTGTTGAGCTGATCGAGCGTGTCGGCGTGGCTCCGCACGGTCCGCTCATATTCGTTACGGATGGTTTCGATGGCGCTGGTGTCCCAGGCAAGACCCGCCGAACCGTCCGCGCCGGCGAAGTCGGTCACGGCGAACATGCGGCGGTCGCCTTCGATCACAGTGGAAAGCGCCTGCTCGAAGACGGGATGCGACTTGTGCTGTGCAGCGATCGCATCGCGCGCTTGGCTACCCAAGAATTCCTTCGCATCGCGAACCGCCGCTTCGGCGTTTTCCGCCTCGACCGCCTTGGCATAGGCGCGGTTGACCCATTTCAGCCGCCCGTTCGCCGTGCGCAGCCATGCTGGCATGCTGAGTGCGTTGAGAAGGCCGAGCATGGTGTCATAGTCGGCGGCGAGACGCTGGTTCTCGATTTTCAGCCTGGCCTCGCTTCGCTGCGTTTCTGAAAGCGAGACGAAACGGACGACCACGTGTGCTGCGCCCTTGCGCCCGTGCACTTCGAGCGGCGCACCGGCCTGCGATTCAAGGACGAGATCGAACGGCTTCGCCTTTTCCCGCAGCCCCGCCACGGCATTTTCGAGCGCCGCCGCCGAGCGCGGCATCAGCCAACGGCCGAAGGCGAGGAAGGCGGCACGGTCTTCCGGGGCGCCGCTTTCAACCGGCAATGTCCCGACGAGCTCGGGCTTCTTGTTTTCCGAGGCCCATACGACGACACGCTGGCCGCGCAGATTGAGCAGCGCCTCGGAGCGTTGCAGCGCAGCGTTGACGTCGGCCAGGCGGGCTCTGAGTTCGACATTCTGCGCCGAGGTGCGCGCTCGTTCGCGGATCAGGAAAATGGCTGAGACAAGTGCCGCGCCCATGACGCCGACAAACATCGCGAGTTGCATGACCTCGACGGTGCTGACCGACAGCCCGGCTTTGGACGCAGCAGCGGGTCCAGCATGTGCCGAAAGGCCAAGCAGCGGACCGGCGAGCGCGGAAGAAGCAAGCAATTTTCCGACGCGGCTGCCAGCGCGCCATAAGAGCCTCTCGCCTCTGGCAGCGGAACCCGTGGTCACCGAATCGTTGTGGCCGCCGGAAACGGCCTGTCCCGCGCAAGGCGGGTAATCCCCCGGCATGTCCTGGTCCTCTTCGCCGCCTGAATGCAAGACCGCCCTGATGCGGGCGTCGGCCCTCGTCCCCGGCCCCGCGAATCAGCACCATAGCGCTTGCGCGAATCGGCGTGAAGAATCAATCAGCGCAAAAATAAAGCCGGGCGAAAAGTCAATCGCCCGACCTCAATATCTAGTGGTAATTTCCGCTGTGGTTAATAGCGGTAGTGTTCCGGCTTGAACGGACCCTGCGGGGTCACGCCGATATAGGCAGCCTGTTCGCCGGACAACTCCGTGAGCCGGGCGCCGAGCTTGTCGAGATGCAGGCGCGCGACCTTTTCATCGAGATGCTTCGGCAGGACATAGACCTGGTTCTGATACTGGCCGGGCTTGGTGTACAGTTCGATCTGGGCCAGCACCTGGTTGGTGAAGGACGCCGACATGACGAAGCTCGGATGGCCGGTGGCGTTGCCGAGATTGAGCAGGCGGCCTTCCGACAAAAGGATCATCCGCTTGCCGTCCGGGAAGGTGATCATGTCGACCTGCGGCTTAATATTGGTCCACTTCAGATTGCGCAGCGACGCCACCTGGATCTCGTTGTCGAAGTGGCCGATATTGCCGACGATCACCATGTCCTTCATCGCCCGCATGTGGTCGATGGTGACGACATCCTTGTTGCCGGTGGTGGTGATGATGATGTCGGCGGTCGGGGCGGCATCTTCGAGCGTGACGACTTCGAAACCGTCCATCGCCGCCTGCAATGCGCAGATCGGATCGACTTCGGTGACCTTGACGCGGGCGCCGGCGCCCTTGAGCGACGCCGAAGAGCCCTTGCCGACGTCGCCATAGCCGCAGACGACCGCAACCTTGCCGGCCATCATCGTGTCGGTGCCGCGGCGAATGCCGTCGACCAACGATTCCTTGCAGCCATATTTGTTGTCGAATTTCGACTTGGTCACGCTATCGTTGACGTTGATCGCCGGGAACGGCAGCAGGCCCTTCTTCTGCAACTGATAGAGCCGGTTGACGCCGGTCGTCGTCTCTTCAGTGACGCCGCGGATCGCTTCCTTTTGCTTGGTGAAGAAACCGGGTGATGCCGCCATGCGCTTTTTGATCTGGGCAAACAGGATTTCTTCCTCCTCGCTGCCCGGATTGGAGAGCACATCCTCGCCGGCTTCGGCGCGCGCACCGATCAGGATGTACATGGTGGCGTCGCCGCCATCGTCGAGGATCATGTTGGAGGTGCCGCCATCGGCCCACTGGAAGATCTTGTCGGTGTAGACCC